>CAYMLC010000199.1:0-6766 GCA_964390765.1 uncultured Nitrospirales bacterium | reverse complement strand
CTCGATTCGCGACACCAATTCGCGTTCTCGGCGGCACGCGCCTTTTGCCACGGGCGGCTAGATCGGTGCGCCTTCGCCTTCACGGCGTCCTTCGCCTTCCGCGTCGCCTGCGGTCTCGGGCCGGGGCGCGGGCTGGGCGCGGATGGTCAGGCGGCCCGGCTCGAGGCGGAACGATTCGATGCGCGCGAGGAAGGCGCGTACCTCGGGGTCGGTCTGCATTTCCGCCGCCAGATTCTCCTGCCGCAGCTGGCCCATGAACTCTTCGGGCAAGGCCCGGTCGCGTACGGTTACCTCATCGAAAAAGACGAGCAGCCGCCCCTGCGAAAGGCTGGCTGACAGCTTGGCCCGCCCGTTGAGCCAGCGATCCCGCAGCATCGGCAGCCGCAGTTCACCCAGCGGAAAACTGACCTGCGCCGTCAGGTGGCCCTCTCCGATATCGAGGTGCAGATAGTCGGCCAGTTGCTCGGTGTCCGGATGCAGCAAGAGCGCGGCGTTCAGCTCGTCACGGGTCAGGGTCAGCGTCTGGGTGCTTCCTTCGCCCTCCAGCGCCTGGGCAAAGCTGAGCAGCCGCGCCTCGAGCGCCGCACGCTCGGGCTGCTCCAGGGCAATCGCCGGTAATGCGACCGGTTCCGTGGCGGTGTAGTTTTCCAGGAAGCCGTCAATCTGCCCGGAGATGTACTGATAGACGCCGACGGCCCCCACCACCGCGAGCAGGGCCGCCACGCCCAGCGCAGTCAGACACGAGAAAAGACAGGCCTGCGTGTTGCTTCCCGAGCGGGCCTGCGGCAGACGCGGCAAGCGGGGTGCCTGCGGTTGCGACATCGGCCTAGACCATGCGGTCGTGCACGCTTTGTACCTTCTCTTCCAGCGACTGCTTGCGGTCGGTGCGGGTACCCAGCTTCAGCGTGGTGTTGATGCGTGGGGCGCCCATCTCGTGCACGATTTGGTGGCACTTGTGTACGGCCGCCACCACGGTGTCCCATTCGCCTTCGATGTTTGTGCCGTAGGCGTGTATCTCGGTCTTGAGGCCCGAATCGCGCAGTACGCGCTCGCATGCGGCGATGTAGCCGCCCAGCGAGGTACCACCGCCAACCGGAACCAAACACAAATCTGCGATAACATGCATAATTCGGTAGTCTCCGTGAATGTACCGTCACCCAGCGTAACATCGAAATGCGAGATTTGCCATGGCTGAGTCTCCAGAATTGAACGTGTTGCTGGCGGGCGCGGGCCATGCCCACCTGCATGTGGTGGCTCAGGCGGCCCGGCTGCGTGCCCATTTGGTACGCCTTACACTTATCGATCCAGGCACCTTCTGGTATTCCGGACTCGCCACCGGGGTATTGGCCGGGCAGCACCCGCCCACGGCCGACCAGGTCGACCCCGGGCCGCTCGCGCGCCACTACGGCGTCGCCTTTCACCGGGCACGCGTGGCGGCGCTCGACAGCGACGCCAACCGTGCGACGCTGGACAATGGGCTCGAACTGGACTACGACGCGCTGTCGCTGAATCTGGGCAGTGTGGTGCGGCAGGCGCATATCGCCGGGGCCGGCGAACACGCCGTGCCCGTCAAGCCGATCGCCAATCTATGGGCGGTCCGCCAGCGGGCCGAGGCGCACTGGCGACGCATGCCGGGTACGCCGTTTCGTGCGGCCGTGGTGGGCGGCGGCGCCACCGGCAGCGAGACCGCCGCGTGCCTGATGGGGCTGGCGCGGCGGTACCAGGCACCGGCCGAGGTACATTTGCTGGCACGCGGGCCACGGCTGATGCCGGCGGGGACAGCGGGCGCCGCGGCGAGCCTGGCGCGTGCGCTGACCCGGCGCGGTGTGCAGATTCATTACAACACTTCCGCGCAGGAGATTGGACCGGATTATGTGCGCACCGAGGCGGGCGCCACCCTGCCAACCGATGTGACGATTACGGCCACCGGCCTGGTACCGCCGCCGCTTATGCGCGAACTGGGCCTGCCTGTCGATGACGCCGGCGGCTTGCGGGTGGGCGCGACCCTGCAATCAGAGCGTAACCGCAATGTGTTTGCCGTGGGCGACTGTGCCCGGCTCGAAGGGCATGACCTGCCCAAGCTCGGCGTGTATGGCGTGCGGCAGGCGCCGGTGCTGACCCGGAACCTGGCGGCGCTGGCCACGGGCGCTCCGCTGGAAAACTATACGCCGCAGCGCCTGGCGCTCATGATTCTGAACCTGGGCGATGGCGAGGCCCTGGCCCTGCGCGGTGCGCGCTGGTGGCGGGGCCGCAGCAGCCGCTGGCTGAAAGAGCGGCTCGACCGGCCCTTCGTGCGCAAGTATCAGGTGGGCGGCCCACCGCCGGCATGACCCCATTGCCCGCGCACTGCTACACTGCGCGGCTGCATGGACCTCTCCCTTCAACAATTGGTGGCCGCGGCCCTGGCCGAGGATCAGGCGCAACACGATGTGACCACGGCGCTGGTGGTGCCGCCGCATGCCCGGTGCCGCACCACCCTCGTGGCCAAGGCGCCCGGTGTCTTCAGTGGTGCGGCGGCCTGGCGCGCGGCCTTCGATGCGTTCGACGCCGTGGTCGACGATTACACCTGCGCGGCAGACGGCACACACTTCGGGCCCGGCACCACGCTTGCCGCCTTTACGGGCCACACGGCGGGTGTGCTGCGTGCCGAGCGGGTGGCGCTCAATTTCGTGCAGCGGCTCTCGGGTGTGGCCACGCTGGCTGCCCAGTTCGTGGCCGCCGTAGCGGGCACGCGCGCACAAATTGTCGACACGCGCAAGACCACGCCGCTGCTGCGCGCACTCGAGAAACGCGCGGTGCAGCACGGGGGTGCGCGCAACCACCGCTTCGGCCTGCAGGATGGCGTGTTGATCAAAGAGAACCACATCGCCGCGGCGGGCGGTATCGCAGCCGCGATTGAATCGGCGCGCGCGGGCGTGCCGCACCTGCTGCGAATCGAGATTGAGGTGCGCGAGGTGGCCGGCTTCGAGCAGGCCCTGGCCGCCGGTGCCGACGTGGTCTTGCTGGACAACATGGAACTCGGCGCGATGCGCGAAGCCGTGCGCCTGGCCGAGGGGACCAGCGTGCAAGTGGAAGCCAGTGGCAACATGACGCTCGAGCGCGTGCGCGCCGTGGCCGAGACCGGTGTCGACTTCATCTCGGTCGGCGCATTGACGCACAGCGCGCCGGCCATCGACCTGTCGTTGCTGATCGACCATGGCTGAGCCGGCCGCACCCTTTACGCTTGCGCTGCCCCCGCTGCCCACCCGGGTGCTGTGCGGCGACGTGTCGTACCACGCGTGCGTGCCCTCGACACAGGACCTGGCCCTCGCCACCACGCAGGATGGCGCCGTGTTTGTGGCCGATGCACAGACCGGCGGACGCGGGCGGCGCCACACGCCTTGGGCCAGCGCGGCCGGGCTGGGGTTGTGGGTGAGCGTGGTACTGACCGGGCCGCCCGATGGCCTGCCCATGGCCGCCGCGCTGGCCGTGCGCGATGCCGCCGCACCCGCGGCCCGACTCGAAGTGCGCTGGCCAAACGACCTGTACCTCGGCGGCCGAAAGGTGGCGGGGGTTCTGGTCGAGCGGCGCAACGGGCATAATGCATTGGGCATCGGGTTCAACGTGTCGCACCGAGAAGCGGATTTCCCGGCCGCATTGCGCAACGTGGCCACGAGTCTTGCGCTGGGCACCGGCTGCGAGTGGGACCGTGGCCCGCTCTTGTACCGCCTGTTGTGTGCGCTAGACGTTTACCTGGTGCGCCTGCGGGCGGGCGGGCATGCAGCCGTGCATGCGGCCTGGGCCGAAGCATGCGGCCTGGCCGGGTGTACCGTCACACGCGACGGTATGACCGGGCGCGTGGCCGAGATCGCGGCCGACGGCGCCCTGTGGATCGAGACGGACTGTGGACGCCGGCGTATCGACCACGGCGCCGTGCGCGTGTTGCACGACGCACCCGACACGACCGTGCAGGAGGTCTGAGACATGTTGTTGGTCATTGACGTGGGCAACAGCCAAACTGTGATCGGCCTCTACGAAGGCGAAGAACTGGCCGCACACTGGCGCGTCGTCACCGCGAACTACCGCACGTCAGACGAGATTCGCATCCTCTTCAGCATGCTCATGTCGAGCGAGGGCATCAACCCGGCGGCAGTGTCGGGCTGTTGCATCGCCAGTGTGGTGCCGCAACTCAACCATGGTCTGGCGCAGGTGGCGCAGCGGGTCTTCAACACCGACCCGCTGATGGTGGGGCCGGGCATCAAGACCGGCCTTGTGCTGCAGGTGGACAACCCGAAGGAAGTCGGTGCCGACCGCATCGTCAATGCGGTGGGCGCCATGCACGAATACGACGGCGCGCTGATCGTGATCGACCTGGGCACCGCCACCACGCTCGATGCGGTTTCGGCGAAGCACGAATGGAAAGGTGGCGTGATTCTGCCCGGCTTGCAGTTGAGTGCCGATGCCCTGTTCGAGCGCTGTGCGAAACTGCCGCAGGTCGAGATCGACGTGCCGCCCAACGTCATCGGGCGCGATACCGTGACGAATATTCGCAGCGGACTGACCTATGGCTACGCCGAGATGCTGGATGGCCTGGCGCGGCGCATGGCCGCAGAACTGGGTGACAAGGCCACTGTGGTGGCCACGGGTGGGCTGGCCGGCACCATTGCCACACTTTCGCGCGAAATCACGAAGGTCGACCCCTACCTCACGCTCAAGGGGCTGCGTGCCGTTTGGATGCGCAACCAGCGGGCCACTGTGTGAGGGCCGCCCCCCTGCTGATTGCCGCCGGCCTGTGCCTGAGCGCGGGCTGTGGCGCGCCCACGCCGCCGCCGCCCACGCCGGCGGGCACGGCCAACACCGGCGCCATTGCGCTGCAGGGCGATGAACAACTGGTGATGCGCGGGGTAGAGATGTACATGCACGAAATCGCGCCGACGCCGGGCCTGCCGAAGTCGCCCAGCTTTCGCGTACGTGCCGATACGTTTACCCTGCTCGACGAAGCCGACGGCGTGTGGGCCTTTGAAGATGCCGAAGCGGTGATCTATGGCGCGGAGGAAACCGACCCCGACATCGTGGTGACGGCCGATGCGGGCCGCCTCGAGGAAGAGCGCGCGGCCTGGCTCGAAGGCAACGTGGTGGCGGTCATCGACACGATGACCATTCGCCTGGCCGACCTCGACTGGCGCAATCCGCGTGAGGGGGTAGAAGGGGTGGCCCAGAGCAACGCCCCGCTGGTGGTCGACGACCCCAGTATTCAGGTGGAAGCGGGCAGCATCCGGCTGTACCCCGACAGCAAGACGTTTGAACTCGGCGAGGTGACCGGCATCGTCCGGTTTCGGAGGGATGCGGCATGAAGCGAATCGTACAGCACGCACCGCTGACGCTGGCGGTACTCTGGCTTGCGGCGGCCGGCGCCGTGGCGCAGGACGAGGGCGGCTACGATGCCATGCGCCTCGACCGCGCCGGCGAGATGCGCGGCAACCTGAGCGGCCAGTTGGAAGTGATACGCGGCAACGTTCGAATCGTGCTGCTGTCTGCCGACCCGGGCGAGCCCGAAGTGCCGATCGAGGCCGATGAGATTACCTTCACCTATGACGAGGGGGAGAGTATGCCGCGCGAAATCGTGCTGGTCGGCAGCGTCTTTATCCAGCATCCGCGCGGCACCATGCGCTCGGCCCGCGCTACGTGGAACTTCGAGACGGGCGAAGTCGTGTTCACCGGCAGTCCCGTGTTGACGAGTGACCAGGTGAAGCGCATGGAAGCCGAGCGCATGATCATCAACCTCGAGACCGGCGAGTTCGAAGCCATTGACCCCTTTGTGCCCGAGATGGATGCACGCAGCAATCGCGACGCGGACACCGGGCCCGCCGCGCCGTCGGACCCGGCCATGTTTACCGAAGACGACATTACCGACTGGCGTGGCTTCATGAACGTGTTGAAGCGTGGCGCCGTGGAGAATGCGCCGCCTTCGCCAGCGCAACGCATGGTGGCGCTGCTCTCGCCCGACCAGCGCCGCAGTATTCAGGGGCCCGACGCCGCCACACAGGCCGGAAGCCCCCAGGCGCGCGAGCTGGTGCTGTCCGCGTTGAACGGCATTGTGCTGCCCCAGCCCGGCCTGTACAGCGAATCCGCCTGGGCCGGAATCGAGGTGAGCGGGGAAGCGGCGGACCTGATCGCTGCAAACGACTTGAGCAGCAGCGAGACGATGCGCAAGAATCGGCTGCTGCTCGAAGCGGCGTATCCCGAACTCATCGTCCCGATGGACGAGTAGTTGTCCACCGATTTAACTGATTGGCGCAATGGCAGAAAAGACAGAAGAGATTGGCCACAGATAGCACGGATGCTTGCAGGTGAATGGTGATGACGCCAGGCCGATAAGCATCAGAGGTGATGTCAATGGGCTGGGGCGTTTTCAGGTGACCGTCATCCTCGGCGGTGGCCGGTCTTTTTCTCTCTCTTCTCCTCCAGTCTTCAATCTCATCAACCGGCGCAATCGGTGGATGACTCAGGTATCCGTCTCGTCCTGCTCGGGTTCATACGCCTCACCGCGGCGGATATAGGCTTGGGGATCGAACTCGGGATAGTGCACCGTGGGTTGCCCTTGCAGTTCCAGGTACGCGGCGACAAACGAGGCTGCGCTCCATGCTTGAAACGCCTTCCCCATGGGGCGGCCGGTTTCGCCATGCGCCCACTCGTTAAACTCCCACTCGTATTCGACCCCGTCTCGGCAGAGCCGGGCCAGGCTCTTGATTGATTCTTCGGCGTGCCCGCGCCGCCCCAATTGCAG
>CAYMLC010000198.1:6367-6902 GCA_964390765.1 uncultured Nitrospirales bacterium | reverse complement strand
GCGACATAGGGGTCCATCGCCACGCCCACCACTTCGATCATCGGGTCGCGGCTCAGTTCCCGCTCAAAGATTTGCCGCACCATCGCGGAGTCGTCGACCACGATCACCCGCACCGGCCGGTCCACGCCGGGGATACCACCTTCCACCACGGTCTGCGTCTGCATGCCGTCTGCCTCAGCCGTTGTCTTGCACGTCGAAAAAGAGGAGCACCGGTTCGTCGTCGACAAAGACGGCGACCGTGCCATCGCGTGCCGCCGCGTCGCGCCAGGTCTGTTCGTCTACGTTTTCCACTTCCGGAATCGACAGGTCGAACACGGGCTCTTCACCGAGCACGGCCGTCAGCAACTGGCCACACGTGACATTCAGCAGTTCCTTCACGGCGTCGTAGGGCCTGGCCTGTACCAGCTCGTCATTGGGGTCGAGGCCGAGTACATTGGCGGCGATGTCTGGACACATCGCGTGCGGCACCATCAGTTCGAGGCGGCCCGTCTGCGGACCCGCGAAAGACATGCGCGCGATGACCAGCGGTCCCTCG
>CAYMLC010000198.1:0-6357 GCA_964390765.1 uncultured Nitrospirales bacterium | reverse complement strand
CGGGTGCCGCTTCGGCCACCTCGGTAAACATGAACGCCAGATTCTCGAGCACCCGCTCGAAGGTTTGCGCCACCAGTTCCTGCTGGTCAGTCATGGTCAATCTCCCCAATCACCTGCTGCACCGCCTCGCGCAGTTGCTCGGGCGTGAAGGGCTTGCGCAGGTATGCCTTGATGCCTTGTTCGCGCAATTCGGCAATGCGCGTGGTGCTGCCTTCGGTGGATACCACGACCACGGGAATGCTGGCGTAGGCCGGGTCCTGCTTCATCGCGGCGATGAGTTCGACCCCGCCCATTTCGGGCATGTTGATATCCGAGAAGACCAGGTCGATCCAGTTGTTGTGCAGGATCTCGAGGGCTTCCCGGCCGTGGTTGGCATGGTGCACCTCATTCACCGGCACCTCCGCCAGCGTCAGCGTCTTGGCAATCACGCTGCGCACGGTTTCGGAATCGTCAACCAGAAGCACATTGAGCGCCATGCAAGACTCCCTCAGGGCTCGTTGAGGAACAGTGGCCGCAGTTCCTCGTAGCCGGTCAGCATTTGTGCCGCCGCCAGTTCCAGCTGTTCTTCGCTTACGCCGAGCCGGCGCACCGAGGTGGCCGACACTTCGTACTGCAGGCCCTCGATGCCGAGGCCCAACCCGCCCGATAAACTGAGGTGATAGCCGACATGTACGAGGTCGACCACCGTCGCATCGTCTTCAATTGCCGTGGGCTGATGCGAATAGCGTACGGCGTTCACAATGGGTTCAGGCAATTGCCAGTGCTCGAGCAGGGCAGCGCCGGTCTCGGCGTGGTCGATGCCCAGCACGGCGGCCTCGGCGCGCTCGAACGAGATGCCCTCGTCGAACGCACGCTGCTGAATGGGGATTGCGTCGACCTCGAGAAATGTGCCCAGCACAATCTTGCCGATGTCGTGCAGCAGGCCCGCGGTAAAGGCGTGCTTGGGCAATTCCAGGCCGGCGGTGCGGCCCAGTTCTTCCGTGGCGATGGCCACAGCCACCAGGCTCTCGAGCAGCTTGCCCGCGGGCAGGTCGTAGCCGCGCAGCGGCTTGCGTGCGATGGGCGAGATCGACGTGGCCAGCACGAGCTGGAAGACACGGTTCATGCCCAGCCGCACGCCCGCTTCGCGCAATGACGAGATGGTGCGGGGCCCCGCGAAATAGGCGGAGTTGGCCAGCCGCAGCACGTTGGTGGTGAGGCCGGGGTCGACCTCGATGGCGTCCATCACCGCGCCGATACCGATCTCGGGGTCTTGGATCATGCGCAAGACGCGCCCCACCGCCGTCGGCAACTGCGGCACGGATTCCACCCGTTCCAGGACTTGCTGGCGTTTCATGGGTGGTACCCCGCTGGCGCCGCCCTCGGGGCCCTTGGCCGGTCCTGTCTGCGCGCTGTGCCGCTCATACCAGTTCCCGCTCCTTGCCGCCGCTGCGAATGCATACGCGGCCGTCGCCCATATGCAGATACATTGTACGCGCGATGGAGCCGCCCACATCCTCCGCCGCGATAAGAATATTGTTTTTCCACAAGAGCTTGCGCAGCACCGTGTGGTTGCGCTCGCCGATGCGGAAGGTGTTCTGGTCATCGAGCAGGCGCGCTGCGCCGGCGGCCTTCGCAATCAGCCGCTTCTTCTGTGCGCCCTTGCGCAACAGGCCTTCGAGCAGGAAAGGCACGCCCGTGTCCATGAACATGGCGGGCTTCAGCCGGGCCTTGTTGGGGTCGATTTTCGACAGCGGCAGCATGCAATGCACCATGCCGCCGACGCGTGCTTCGGGGTCGTACAGGACCAGGCCGATACACGAGCCCAGCGAATAGGTGACGATGACATCGGCCGGGTCGCTCGAGATCTTGCAATCGGATATGCCGACCGTAATCGTCACACGCGCATCCATTCCGGGCGCTGCCCACGTGTTGGTGCTGGCTTCGTCTTCGCCATGGCTAACGCATGTAGACCGCGGGTTGTACGGGTTTGAAGGGCAGGTTGAGGCCGGTCAGCGTCTCGGCGTGGCCAATCATCAGAAAGCCGCCGGGCGCCAGCACGCGGTGCACTTCGCCCAGCAAGCCACGCCGTACGCGGTCGTCGAAGTAGATCATGACGTTGCGGCACAGCACGGCATCGAAGGGGCCGCGCATGGGGAAGGGGGGCTCGGCCAGATTGAGCCGGCGAAATGCAATGAGCGCCCGCAACTCCTCGCACACGCGCCAGTTCACGGCGCCGTTTTCCCGCGCACGCTCGAAGTAGCGGTGCAGCAGTGCGCCCGGCACGGTGGCCACCTTCTGTTCGCCATAGACCCCTTCGACACAGGTGCGCAGCACGCGCGTGGAGATATCGGTCGCGAGGATGCGCAGGTCGCAGTCCTTGCCCAGCGCTTCGCGTGCGGTGATGGCGATGGTGTAGGGCTCTTCGCCGGTCGAGGCGGCCGCACACCAGATGCGAAAGCGCCGCTGTCCCTTCTCGCGCAGCGCGCTCAAATGCTGCGACAGCACCTCGAAGTGCACCGGTTCCCGATAGAAGCTGGTGACGTTGGTGCTGATGTGGTCGATGAGCTGGATCAGCTCCTGGCCGCTGTCGTCGTGGCGCACGCATTCGAGGTATTGCGCGGGGTCGGAGAGCCCGAGGGCGCGCAGCCGCTTGCCCACCCGCGCCGAGACCAGGGCCTTCTTGTGGTCGCCCAGCGTGATGCCGCTGCGCGCATAGATCAGTTCGCGAAAGCCGCGAAACGTTTCGTCGGTCATTATGGGCGGTCTCTTCAGCCACCAGTCTTTGCCAGCACTTCTTGAATCTTGTGCACGATAGTGGCCGGTTCGAACGGTTTGATCACGTAGTTGTTGGCGCCCGCCTTGAGCGCATCGACCACGCGGCTCTTTTCCGCTTCCGTGGTGACCATGATGATGGGCATCTTCTTGCCCTTCGCGCGAATCTCGCGCACCGCGTCGATGCCGAGCATGTTCGGCATGTTCCAATCCATCAGCACCACGCCATAGTCGTGCTGCTCGACCGCGTTGACCGCCTCGACGCCGTCGCCGGCCTGGTCCACCTCCGTAATGTCGGCGCGTTGAAGGGCGCCTATCAGCACCTTGCGCATGACCGCCGAATCATCTACCACCAATGCGCGCATACCTAAAGTCCTTTTGTCGTCCGCGGCGATGCGATCACCTGGTTGCCAGAGGTTAGCCTACGTTCAGTTGTCCACTTCGAGCGTCACGCGCAGGCGAAACGCGCCCAGTTCGCTTTCGAACGGGACCTCGATCCACACCGAACTTGATGGATACTCCACATCGAAACTGTTGCCCCGCACGACCGTCGGCAGGCTGAGGTCGATTGGCGCGCGTCCATCCACGTTCATCTTGGCCTTGGCGCCACCGGCCACAATGTTCACCATCTCCGCGATGGCGTCGGACACCGTGTCGTCCGGGGCCTGCAGTTCGGTGCTAAGCAGCCGGTTCACCATGGCGAGTGCGGTCTCGGTGGGAAAGGCCAGGGCCACCATGCCGCGCGCGCGCCCGCTCAGGCCGATCAGGCCCATCATCTCCTGGGGGCCGGGCTTGTCCTTGGCCACGCCCACATGGCCGCGAACGGCCTTTGAACCCAACATGGTCGAGAACAGGTCGTACGTTGCCTCGATGAAGGGATTGATGTATTCGACTTTCATTACTTCCCCTTGCCGTATCGGTCGCGCACTTCGTGTCGTCGTCTGGCCGGCCGCGCGTGCGGTCGTGCCCCGCTGCCCGCCTGCTAGGTGGTGGCCGTGTGCGCCGCCGCCTCCGCCTCGGTCGCAACGTGCTGCCCGTTGCCGGCGCGCGCGGGTGTCCCCAGTTCTTTGAGTTGCGAACCGAGCTTCGCCAGTCCGCCGATATCCAGAATCAGGCCAACCTTGCCGTCGGGCATGATCGCGCCGCCCGCGATGCCCGGTGCCTGCGAAAGCGCGGGCCCCAGCGACTTGATGACGATCTGCTGCTGGCCCACGATCTCGTCGAGTAGCAGGCCCACGCGCCGGCCCTCGTTCTCGACCACCATGACGATGGCCTCGGTCGGGTCGTAGGTGCGCGGCTGCACGTGGTACAGCTGGTGAAGGCGCACCAGGGGCACGAGTTCGCCGTGCAGCATGATGGCTTCTCCCTTGCCGACCACTGTCTGCACGTCCTGCGGCTGCGGTTGCAGCGAGACGAGGATCGATAGCGTGGGGATGATGTATCGCTCGTCGCCCACGCGCACCACCATGCCGTCGATAATGGCGAGGGTGAGCGGCAGGCGGATGACGAAGGTGCTGCCTTTGCCGGGGCTCGAACTGATTTCGACGCTGCCGCGCAGGTATTCGATATTGCGGCGCACAACATCCATGCCCACGCCGCGGCCCGAGACTTCGGTTATCTGCGCGGCGGTCGAGAAGCCGGGTTCGAAGATGAGGTTGAACACGTCGCGGTCGGACAGGTGCTCGCCATCGCGCACGAGGCCGCGTTCGTGCGCCTTACGCAAGATGACTTCGCGGTTAAGCCCGCGGCCGTCGTCGCTGATCTCGATGACGATGTTGCCGCCGGCGTGATAGGCGCTGAGTGTTATCGTGCCGGCGGGCGCCTTGCCCGCGGCTTCGCGGGTGTCGCTGTCGGGCTCGAGGCCATGGTCCACGGCATTGCGCACCATGTGTACGAGCGGGTCGCCAATCTTGTCGATGACGCTCTTGTCGAGTTCGGTGTCCTCGCCGCGCATCTCGAAGTTGACCTGTTTGCCACTCTTCTTCGCGAGGTCGCGCACCAGCCGCGCCATCTTCTGGAAGGTCGGGCGAATGGGTACCATGCGCAGCCCGGTCGCCATTTCCTGCAACTCGCGCGTGATCTTGTCGAGCTGCGTGAGTTGGCGGTTCAGGTCGGTCGACGCACCCTGCCGCACCTCTTCGCTCTGGCTCACCATCGACTCGGCGATCACCAGTTCACCGATCAGGTCGAGCAGCGCATCGAGGCGGTCCGCATCGACCTTCACCGGCTCGCGCGCAAAACTGGCCGCGGCCTGCCGTGCGCGTTGCTGGCTGCCCAGGGCCTTGCCCACGTCTTTCGCGGGCACGCCCGAGCGCACCAGCAACTCGCCCAGCTTGGCGCTTTCGCCGGTCTCGGGGCTGACGCCGCTTTCGCGCTGCGCGGCCAGCGCCGCGTCGACAACTTCCGTGGGGGCAATCTCGTTGCTCGAAACAATTTCGCCCAGCGGCTTGACGACCTCCAGCGGCTGGTCGTCTGGCGCCACTGCGGCGCGCCCTTCGCGGGCGGCCTTGATGCGCTCGATGAGTCCTGTCGTGCCTTCGGGGCGCTGCAGCAGGCCGTCGCTCTCGAGTGCCACGCGCACTTCGCTCACCATCTGCTTGAGCATATCGACGGCTTCAAAGGTCACATCGATGGCCGGGCCTTCGAGGCGCAGTTCGTCTTTGCGTGCGCTGTCCAGCAGAAACTCGGCCTCGTGCGCGAGCGCCTGTACATCGCCCAGCGCGAGGAATCCGGCCACGCCCTTGATGGTGTGGAAGGCGCGGAACAGCGCATTGAGCGCGTCGCTGTCGGTGGGCTCCGTTTCCAGTGTCAGCAGTTGCACGTCGGCCTGGTCGAGGTGCTCGGTGCTTTCGGTGATGAACTCGCCCAGCAGGTCCGGGTCGCCCTCGAGCGGCTGGCCGGCGCCGGTGTCTTCGGCGGGTTCGGTGGCTGCCTCGCCGTTGGCCGACGGCGCCGGCCCGGCGGGCGCGGGGGCCGGGTTCAAGATGTCGAAGTGGACGTCTGCCTCCTGCCGGCCATCGCGCAGAACCTGTTGCAAGGACGTGATGGTGCTCGAGACCATCTGCAGTGCGGCGGCGGGGTCGTCGACCTCGCTCAGGATAATGTTCTGCACGAGCGCAGCCGCAGCCTCGGCGGCATGGGCGCACTGGTTGGCCGCTTCGGCCCGGGCATCGGCGGCCACTTCCTCCAGCTTGCCGTGTATCTGGGCAAGCTGCGGCAGGTCGGTGGCATCCGCCAAGACGAGCGTTGCCGCTGCTTCCTCGAGGTGTAGCGTGCTTGCGTCGCTCATTGCCTGGCCCCTCTCCGCTTTGGTCGGCAGGATTTCCGCGTTGGCGGTGCGCACTCACGGTGGTTGTGCACGGGCCGCCGCCCCTTGTCTTAGCAAATCCATAGGGAAGTATACAGTGCAAAAAGCCAGAAAAAGGGCCCTAAATAGTAATTTCACGGTTCGACCGTAATTGGTTGGCTTTCTGTTAAGCCGGTCAATTGGTCTTCCGCATGCATCAGGTAGGGGCCGATCGGCAAGGTGCGCGGCAGCATCAGGTAAGCCGCGCCCCGCCCCTCGCGCAAGACGAGGCGTGTGTGTAACCCGGAGGTGGGGGA
>CAYMLC010000197.1:0-6922 GCA_964390765.1 uncultured Nitrospirales bacterium | reverse complement strand
GTTCGAGCAGCGCGGTGTGCCCACGCGCGCCGACCTGCGCGAGAGCGAGCACACTATCGAACGCTGAGTCCGCGCGCGGCCAGGGCGGCTTCTATTCGTGCCACACTTTCGCGCGCCGGTGCGCCACCATCGATAATGAGGTGGGCGTGGGTGCGCATGGGGGCAATGTAGCGCCGGTGCATGGGGCGCGTCTGTGCGAAGTACTGGCGCAGCGAGCCATGCCACGTGCGGCCGCGCTCTTGCACGTCGCGCATCGTGCGCCGCCAGATACGCCGCCGCGCAGCGAGGGCCACGAAGACGGCCAGGTCGTACTGCGCGCGCAGCGCTGTATCGGTCAGCGCGAGGATGCCTTCCACGATGAGTAGCCGCGGCGGCGCCAGGGGTTCACTCCCGATGCGCGTATGCCGGGTGTAATCGTAGACCGGTACCGCCACCGGCTCGCCCCGGCGCAGCGCCGTCAGGTGTTCGATGAGCAGCGCTGTCTCCAGCGCGCCGGGGTGGTCGTAGTTCTTGCGGGCACGCTCGCGGGGTGGTACCTGCGCCTGGTCGCGGTAGTAGCGGTCGTGGCCAAGCACGCAGGCCCCGGGCAGGTGCTGCGCCAGCGCGGTGGCCAGGGTGGTCTTGCCACTGCCCGAGCCACCGGCCACGCCCACGATGATCACCGGCTATTCGCCGCCGTGCAGCGCCTCTTCCAGCAGCGCCTGCGCGCCCTCGGGCAACTCGAGGCTGAGCGCGGCCTGCTGTGCCTGCGGCGACATCTTCTTCCATGTCTTGCGCAGGATGCCCACCATCTTCTCGCGGTCGGTGCGCCCGCTGAATTCGGCGAAGTGATGCTGCAAGAACGTGAGGCACGCGCAGTCTTCAAGCGTCTGCGTGTCGGGGTCATCGCCCAGGCGCTTCTTCTCGATGAGAAACTGGACGCGGGCGATGGCCTCGTCGTCGTAGCCGGCCGTGCGCATGCAGGCGCCGGTCTGCTCGGCGTGGTACTTGTACAGCCCCTTGCGCCATTTCAGATAGCCGATGCGGTCGCGCGGGTAGCGGTCGCGCGGCACCTCCCACCGGCGGATGTGCTGGCCGCGCACGGCGATGCGCAGGGTCTCGGGCGCGTCGGGCCGCAGCCGCTCGAGCCACGCCGACATGCGCCGCCCGTAGACCAGTTCTTTGGGTTGCGGCGCTCCGTCCACCACTTCGGTGTTCGGGTCTTCCGCATTGGCCGCGTCGATGCGGGCCAATGCGTCTTCCAAAGCTACGTTCTCTTGCATACGTACTAAATCGGGCAGACGATCTGGCCCAGACGCTCGGTCAGTTTTTGGTTCTCGCTAGCGTCGGTGGGTACGGCGATAAGGACCGGCTGGTCCAGGCTGAACGCTTCTTCGAGCGCGGGCTTCAGGTCGCGCGCGTTGTTCACATTCATGCCGACCCAGCCGAAGACCCGGGCCAACTCCGCGAAGTCCGGGTTGTTAAACTTGAGGTCCACGTGGCGGCCATACTTATTTTGCTGCTTCCACTCGATCAGGCCATAGCGGCCATCGACCCAGACCATCGCCACGATGTTCGCGCCCACGCGTTTGGCCGTCTCCATCTCCTGCACGTTCATCATGAAGCCGCCATCGCCCGAGATACTGAGCACCTTGCGCTCGGGATAGATGAGCTTGGCCGCAATCGCGCCGGGCAGCGAGACCCCCATCGAGCAGAAGCCGTTGGAGATGATGCAGGTGTTCGGTTCGTCGCAGTGGTAATGGCGGGCGATCCACATCTTGTGCGCGCCCACATCGCTGATGAGAATGTCATCGGGACCCAGCACCTCGCGCACGTCCCACAGTACTTTCTGCGGGCGAATCATGCCTTCGGTGTCGTCGTGCTGGTGCGCGGCGATGTCGGCTTCCATGCGCGCGCGGATTTCCGCGTGCTGGTGTACCCGGAAGTCGGGCGGGTTCTCCTTCACGCGTTCATTGAACATCCACAGCGTATGCGCGAGATCGCCGACGACTTCCTTGGCGCAGCGGTAGTGGTTGTCCACTTCAGCGGGCAGAAAGTCGATGTGAATGATCTTCTTCGCGTCGGTCTGATTCCACAGGTGAGGGTGATACTCGACCACATCATAGCCGAGCGTGACCACGACATCGGCGGCATCGAGTGCGCAATCCGGCCAGTCCTTGGCCTGCAGCCCCGCGGTGTACAGGTAACTGGGGTGGTCGCGCGGGATGCAGCCCTTGCCCATGAACGTGGTCACCACGCCGATACCGGTATAGTCCACGAAGCGGCGCAACTGGCGGCTGGCGCGCGTGCGGATGGCCCCGTTGCCCGCCAGGATGATGGGCCGCTTCGCGCCCAGCAGAATCTCCATCGCCTGGTCGACAACCTTGTCGTCCGGCACGGGGCGGCGCACCTTCTCGTCGTCGAAAGGGCGGCCATGCACGTCCATGTGCGCCACGTCTTCGGGCAGTTCGATATGGCACGCGCCGGGCTTTTCACGCTCGGCCAGGCGCACAGCCTTGTGCACGATCTCGGGAATGTTCTCGGGCCGCCAGATGGAGTGCGCCCATTTCGTGATCGGGCGGAACATGCCCACCACGTCCATGTTCTGGTGGCTTTCCTTGTGCAGGCGCAGCGTGTCGGCCTGCCCGGTAATCACCAGCATGGGGGCGCGGTCCATGTTGCCATCGGCCACACCGGTCACCAGGTTGGTGGCGCCGGGGCCCAGCGTGCCCAGGCAGCCGGCCACCTTGCCGGTGAGGCGCCCGTGCAGGTCGGCCATGAATGCAGCGCCCTGCTCGTGCCGCGTCATCACAAACTGAATCGATGAATCGTCGAGCGCGATCATCAAGTCGTCATTCTCTTCGCCGGGCACGCCGAAGATGTATTGCACGCCCTGTGCTTCCAGACACTGCACGAACAACTCAGAGGCATTCATATCGCGTTTCCATCTCCTTCGGTCACGGTGTGGCCGCGCCGGGCAGCGCCTACCGCAGTGTGATACGCCAATCGGCGCTGGGGCGCAACCCGTAGACCGCGCGAGGTCCGATCAGGTGAAGGCCCCGCTCAAGAACAGGGCCAGCAGCAGGGTGCCCACCCCGGCGGTGTCCATTACAACGCCGATGTAAAAGAGCGGCCCCAGCCCGCCCGGCAGGCCGCGCGCATCGCCCGGCCGGGGAAAGCCCGCTTCTTCGGCGTCTTGGCGCGAGCGCAGCGCCAGGACCATACAGCCGACGCCGGCGGCCATGAGCACGCCGGCCGCCACAAAGATGACAGTGGTGGGATCCACGATTCGCTACCTCATGCGTTACTGCTTATGCGGCGACTGTGCGCGCGGGCGGCGCACACCGGGCCAGGCGGCCAGCACCGTCACCGCTACGACAGCCAGCGCACACGCGGCCCACAGGCCCTGTTGCGCGGTCTGGAGCGCGGCGCTGTCGGCCACCCGCAATCCCTGCAACACCATATACGCGGCAAAAAAGCCCAGCAGCAAGGCGCCTTCGCTGCGGCTGATGCGGCCACCCGAGAAGAACAGCGGCAGGCACAGCGCAACCGCGAAGAGGTTGAGGGGCAGTTCGAGCTGCAGCGCGGCAGCGTCGACCGCCAGCGGCTGCAGGGCACAGGTCGTGCCCAGTACCGCCAGCAGGTTGAACAGGTTGCTGCCCAGCACGTTGCCCAGCGCCGCCGCCAAGCGTGAGGCACCTCGGACCAGCCAGTCGGCGCCGACGGTCAGTATGACGAGCCCCACGACAAGGGCAATCAGCGGAAGCACGGGGGATATCTCCGGGTGGGGAAGTGGCCGGCCCGGTCGCCGGCGCAGCAGCTTGATACCCCAAGCGGGCCCCGGAGTTCCCGGGCCGGTGAATAAATGCGTGCGGGTCGCGTCGGTCCCGGTGAGGCGAAACTTGGGAGAGGACTGGCGACATGACTATTTACCGACCGTTCCGTATCGGGCTGCTGCTGGCGGCCACGTTGGTGACCCTGGTTGGAACCATGCCCGTGGCCGAGGCACAGCGCAGCAGCGGGCGCACCCTGCGCACCCCGCCCGAGCTGGGCAGCCCGCCCGCACTGCGCAGTCTGCCGCAGCGCAGTGCGCCGCGCATCAATCTGCCCCGCAGCCGCGGCCCGCGTATTGATCTGCGCAATGTGCCCCGCGGCAATTCCGCGGGCCGGCCGCGCCTGAGTCCGGGCAACCAGCGCGACCGCGGTGCTTTGCGCACGGCGCCGCAACGGTCCGGCGGCACGGCGGGGCCGCGATTGGGCAATGGGGCGCTGCTCGACGCCCTGCGCCGTGGCGGCCTGGGTCAGGGGGCTCTGGGTCAGGGCGGCCTGGGTCAGGGCAACTATCCCTTACGCGATGCGCTGGTGGACCGGCTTTACCGCGATGGCTACCCCGACCCGTACGAAGCCCAGGCGGACGCCTATCGCGATGCCGCAATTGCCAATGCGGTCGTCAGTATTGTGGGCATTCTGGCAGACACCGCGATTCGCGAGAAGGAACTCAGCCATCAGGCGCGGCCCTATCCGCAACATGGTGCCGCCCCGCCGCGCGGCCACGTGCAACGCCAGCGCATCGAGGTGCAGCCCGGCCGCTGGGAGGAGTATCGCGTCTGGGTGCCGGAATACACCATCGAAGCGACCGGCGAGCGCGTGCAGGGACACTATGAAACACGCCAGCGCTGGGTGCCGCCGGTGATTGAAGAGCGCGACGTGTTCATCCCCGCACAGCCGGGCGCAGCGCCGCCGCCGCAACCGGGGCAGCCCACGGCGCCCCAGTCGTATCGCAGTGCGCCGGCTGGTTCAGCCGCCGGTGCTGTCACGGTACGCAGCCGCTAGCGCGCCGGTCGTGCCTGGCCGATTGCGAGGCCCATCCGCGCCTGCATAATGGCGCCGGGTGGGCCGGCGGTCTCATGCGAGGCCGGGCCGCGCGCCCGTCCGGACCGCTACTCGCTGGCGCCCGCGGCGAACAGGTCGTCTTCGCGCAGCAGGTGCAGGAATTTGTGGTTGGCCTTGGGGAAGGCGTACTCGTCGAAGGTCTCGGGCGCGGCCCAGACGAGTTGGGTGTGCGTGCGGGGTTCGGGTGTGCCGCGCGGCGCGTGGCAACGGTAGACGTGGATGGTCACGCGCAGGTGGGTGTAGGCGTGTTGCACTGTAGCGATGAGCCCGCTGACCTTTACCTTCAGCCCCAGCTCTTCCTGGCACTCGCGCACCAGCGCGGCGGCGTGGGTTTCGCCCGCCTCCACCTTGCCGCCCGGCAACTCCCACAGGCCCGGCAATAGCCCGGTCTCGGGGCGGCGGCCCAGCAGATAGGCACCGTCGCGCGCGATGGCGGCCACCACGATTTCCTTGTGCGGCACCGGCTTCTTCGGCGTGCGCACGGGCCGCTGTGTCTGGATACCCGCGGCGCAGGCCTTGCACCAGCGCTGCACGGGGCACGCATCGCACTGGGGTTTCTTCGGCGTGCAGATACGCGCGCCCAGCTCCATCATGCCCTGGTTGAAATCGCCGGGTGCCGAGGGCGGCACCAGTTGCCCTGCCAGCGCCCAGAGCCGCTTGTCGGTGTCGCGGTCGTCGATGGACTCGGCGATGTTGTAGAGCCGGCTGAGTACGCGCTTCACATTGCCGTCGACCACCGGCACGCGCTCGCCAAAGGCGATGCTGGCGATGGCGCCCGCGGTATAAGGGCCGATCCCGGGCAGCATCTGCAGCAGTTCGGCACGCTGGGGCAGGGCGCCGCCGTATTGCGTGACGATAGTGCGGGCCGCCGCGTGCAGGTTCCGCGCGCGCGTGTAATAGCCGAGTCCTTCCCACAGCTTCAGCACGCGGTCGGGCGGCGCCTCGGCCAGTTCGTGCACGGTGGGAAACGCCGCCACGAAGCGCTTGTAGTAGGGCAGGCCCTGGTCGACCCGCGTCTGCTGCAGGAGAATCTCCGACAGCCACACCTTGTAAGGGTCGCTGGTACGGCGCCAAGGCAAGTCGCGCGCTTCCCGCCGAAACCAGGCGAGCAGCGCGCGACGAATGGACGGGGTGGACATGGGCGAGAGGCTAGCGGCTGGTGACCGTTGGCGTCTAGCCAGGGGCAGCGGACTATGCGTTGCGAGGTACCCGCGGGTGGCTACCGGCCACGCGCCGGCACTACTCCGCTTCTTTCTCCGTCAGCAGCAGCCCGATTTTCCGCACCTTCGGTTCGGCCCACGCGCGGATGTAGGGGTTGTTCGGATTCTTCTCCGCGTAGTCCTGGTGGTAGGACTCGGCTTCGAAGAAGCCCGGCTCGAGCGCTTCCACCGTCGTGACGATCGGGTTGCGGAAAACCTCGGCTTCTTCGAGCTGCGCGATGTAGGCTTCGGCGATGCGCTTCTGTTCCGCATTCGCGTAGAAGACGGCCGAGCGGTACTGCGGGCCATAGTCGGGCCCCTGCCGGTCTTTTGTGGTCGGGTTGTGCGTGGCGAAGAACAGCTTCAGCACGTGGCCATAGGTCAGCACCGAGGGGTCGTACGTCACCTCGACAGCTTCGGCGTGGCCGGTGTCGCCCGTGAGTACCGCCTGATAATTCGCGGTTTCTTCCGTGCCGCCGGCATAGCCGGAGACCACGTTGGTCACGCCGGGCACCTCTTCAAAGACGGCCTCGGTACACCAGAAGCAGCCGCCCGCCAGCACGGCCTTGGCCTCGCCCTTCTCCTCGGCCAGTTCCAGGTCCGCTTCCGGCGTGGGCAGCATGCCCGCGGCGTCGTCGGCCCGGCCATAATCGACCGCTAACGCCTGCCTCAGACCGGACGCCAGAACCGTCAGCTGATAGGCGGCACCCACCGCGACGAGCAGCAGGGCCGCACGCCCCAGACCGCGGGTGATTTTTTTCGGCATATGCACGGGTTCTCCATGTTCTACGCCGCCCTACAGCGGCTTGACGCGAATGTTCCGGAAGGCCACCCAACTGCTGTGGTCTTGC
>CAYMLC010000196.1:0-6923 GCA_964390765.1 uncultured Nitrospirales bacterium | reverse complement strand
CCCAAAAACTGGGCGAGTGGCGGAACTGGTAGACGCGCTGGATTTAGGTTCCAGTGGGGCAACTCGTAAGGGTTCGAGTCCCTTCTCGCCCACCAGCGGCCACGCGCAACAGGTCCGCGGAGACGCGGAAAGCGATGCGGCCGGCGGCTGCCGCGAAGAGAGTCAGCGATATGAGTGATAGCAAGCAAGACGATACGCCGACCCCGGAAGAAAGCACCGGTACTGCCGTGGAGGAACCGTCAGAGGAGACCATGGACCAATTGGCGGATGAAGCCGCCGCCATGGGACCCGGTGGCGAGCCGGCCTTCGAATTCGTCGAGCCGCCCGAGTTCGAGGTGAGCTATGAGGGCGACTGCCTCTACAAGGTGGGGGTGACGATCGCGCCGGCCAACAGCGAGAAGAAGGCGGAAGAGATTTACGGAGAGCTGCAGTCCGAGGCGGAAGTGCCCGGCTTTCGCCGTGGCAAGGCGCCGCGGCGCCTACTCGAACGAAAGTTCGGTAAGGTCGTGCGGGGGGAAGTGGTCGACAAGCTGGTCAGCGCCGCCTTCCAGAAGCTCATTGAAGAGCAAGAGCTGCGGCCCATTCAGATGCCCGACCTCGAAGATGCCGACAACATCCGCGAGACACCCGCCGACACACCCCTGACCTTCACGCTCAAGTTCGAAGTCGCCCCGCGCGTGACCCTCGGTGAATACAAGGACCTCGAAATCGAGCGACCCGTGCTGGAGATCGAAGAAAGCGACGTCGACGAAGCCATCGACCGCCTGCGCGAGCGCCATGCGTTCTTCCAAGTCGTGGACGACGCCGAAGCCCAGGACGGCGACCAGGTCGTCATCGACTTTGAAGGCAAGATCGACGGCGAGCCGTTTCCCGGTGGCGCCGCGCAGAACTATCCCTATGTGCTGGGCTCGGGCCGCTTCTTTGAAGAATTCGAGCAGGCGCTCCAGGGCGCCAAGGCCGGCCAGAGCCTGAGCACCGACGTCACCTTCCCCGAAGGCTACGGCGGCGCACAGGACCTCGGGAACAAAACCGCCACCTTCGAAATAACGGTACACGAAGTAAAGCGCCGCCAGATGCCCGAGGTCGACGAAGACTTCGCGAAGCAGGCGGGCTACGAAAGTGTGGAAGACTTGCGCACGAAAGTGGCCGAGGGCCTGCGCGAGGGCGCCAGCGACCAGAGCAACAAGATTGCCGAGAGCCGCGCCATGCAGGCCATCGTCGAAGCCAGTGAATACGAGCTGCCCAAGTCCCTTATCGAATCGTCGGCCAAGGCCTACTACGACCAGGAGACGCGCCGCCTGATGGCCATGCGCGTGCCCGCCAGTGAAATTGAGGCCCGCGAAGAAGAACTGCGCAGCGAGGCGGAAGCCAACGCTCTGCGCGAGATCAAGGGCTATTTCACCATCAACCAGATCGGTGAAGCCGAAGACGTGGATGTGACCGAGGCCGACTTCGAGAAAGAGGCCGAAGCCATCCGGGAACGTACCGGCGCCGAACGCGAAACCATCGTGCGGTTCCTGCAACAGGCCGACCAGCGCGAGGAATACGTCAGCCGCATCTTCCGGCGCAAGGCACTTGAAGTCGTCATGGACCACGCCAAACTGACCGATGTGCCCGTCAGCCGGGAAGAAATGGAAAAGCAAGATGCCGACAGCGACTCCTGACCCCATTCAACTGCTGCAGAAACACCTGGTGCAGGGCAACGTGGCGCAGGCCGCGCAGACCCCGCCCAGCAATATCACCATCTACGAACAGACCAGCCGCGGCGACCGGCCCTACGATATCTACAGTCGCTTGCTGGCCGACCGCATCATCTTCCTCGGCATGCCGATCGATGACTTCGTGGCCAACTACGTCATCGCGCAGCTGCTCTTCCTGGAAGCGGAAGACCCCGACAAAGACATCAACATCTACATCAATTCGCCCGGGGGGCTGGTCACGGCCGGACTCGCCATCTACGACACCATGCAGTTCATCAAGCCCGATATCTCGACCATCTGCCTCGGGCAGGCCGCCAGCATGGGCGCCGTTCTGATGGCCGCCGGCAACAAGGGCAAGCGATTCGCCCTGCCGTATTCGCGTTTTCTGCTCCACCAGCTCATGGGCGGGGTGCAGGGCCAGGCCACTGACATCGAGATTCATGCGCGCGAAATCATCCGTATCGGCGAGATGATAGAAGAGATACTGGTGCACCATACCGGCCAGAGCGCGGAAGTCATCCACCGCGACAGCGACCGCGATTTCTTCATGGGCGCACATGAAGCCAAGGATTACGGGCTGATCGACGAAGTGCTCACGCGCGGCTGAGCCCGGGCCACAGCAGACTAGCCGCCGCACCAAGCGTATGTTAGAGTAAAGCTTGACGGTGTGGGTGGGCTTAGTAATTTATTGACAAGAGATGGTGCTGTCTGCTACCTTTCGTAGTATTGCGGCGACGAGAGGAGATGTCGTATGGCGTCCCAGCGCGGAAGAAATGACGTTCCCACCTGCTCCTTCTGCGGCAAGCGGCACGATGAGGTGAACAAGCTCATCGCCGGGCCAGACGTCAATATCTGCGACGAGTGCGTGCACCTGTGCGCCGAGATCGTCGCGGAAGACCGCGCCCGCAAAGGCACCACCCGCAAGATGAAGGTGCCCTCGCCCCGCGAGATCAAGGACTTCCTCGATACCTACGCCATCGGCCAGGAAACCGCCAAGCGTGTCTTGGCCGTGGCTGTACACAACCACTACAAGCGCATCGCGGCGGGTGGCGAACTCGACGGCGTTGAGATTCAGAAGTCGAACGTCCTGCTGATTGGTCCGTCCGGCTGCGGCAAGACACTGCTGGCCGAGACCCTCGCGCGCCAGCTCGATGTGCCCTTTGCGGTGGTCGACGCGACCACGCTCACCGAAGCGGGCTACGTGGGCGACGACGTCGAGAACGTCATCCTCAAGCTGCTGCAGGCCGCAGACTTCGACCCCTCGCGCGCCGAGACCGGCATCGTCTATATCGACGAGATTGATAAGGTCGCGCGCAAGGGCGACAGCGCGTCTATCACGCGCGACGTTTCCGGCGAAGGTGTGCAGCAGGCGCTGCTCAAGATACTCGAAGGCACCGTGGCCAATGTGCCGCCGCAGGGCGGACGCAAGCATCCGCAGCAGGAATGCATCCAGGTCGATACCCGCAACATCCTCTTCATCTGCGGCGGCGCCTTCAACGGCCTCGAATCGATTATTCAGCAGCGGACCGGCAACAACGTTATCGGCTTCAACGCCCAGATTCGCTCGCGCAAGGATGTCATGAGCGACATCATGACCCTCGTGCGCCCCGAAGACCTCATCAAGTTCGGGCTCATTCCCGAATTCATCGGGCGCCTGCCCGTCGCCGCCACGCTGCACAACCTTAGCGTGGAAGACCTTATGCGTGTGCTGGTCGAACCGCGCAACGCCATCACCCGCCAATACGAGAAACTCTTCGAACTCGAGAAGGTCAAGCTGCGCTTTCCCGACGAGGCCATCGAGGCGCTGGCCAAGCTGGCCGTCGAACGCGAACTCGGTGCGCGCGGTCTGCGCAGCATCATCGAAGAGGTCATGCTCAACGTCATGTACGACATCCCTTCGCGCAAGGACGTGCGCGAATGCATCATCACGCCGGGTGTTGTGCATGATCGCGAAGAGCCGCTGCTGGTCTACGAAGGCGAGGCCGAGCGCCACAACGCCAAGAGCAAGACCGGCACCGACGGCTCGGCCGGCGCCTGAACCCACGCTACCATTCGCACCTCGCGGCGGCCCTGCGCCATACTGGACTAAGGCGGGGGTGCGCCGTGCGTTGTGCAGCAGGCAGCCTGCCCCTGCAGAGGAAACCGCATGCCCACTGAACCGGCCTACACCGAGGCACGCAGCACCGGCCGAACCGCCGGCCGCCTGTGCGTGATGTTGCTGAAAGACGCCGTCGTCTTTCCGCGCATGGTCGTGCCGCTCATGGTGGGCCGCCCCGCTTCGCTGGCCGCGGTGGAAGAGAGCCTCGCCAATGACGAGCCGGTATTCCTGGTCACCCAGCGCAGCGCCGAAGAAGAGCAGCCCACGCCCGACAGCCTCTACCGCGTCGGTGTGGCCGCCACCATTCTCCAGAGCAGCCGCCTGCCCGACGGCACCATCAAGATCGTCGTCGAAGGGCTCAGCCGCGGCCGCGTCCAGCGCTACTACCTGGACGAGCCCGTGCCCGAGGCCCTCATCAAGCGCATCGATCCGCCGGCCGTCATGCCCAGCAATGCCGCCCCGCTCATGCGCGCCGCGTTGCGCCAGTTCGAAGACTTCGCCCGCGTCAGCCAGCGCGTGGCGCCAGAGATCGTCAGCTCGTTCCGAAGTGTCGAAGACCCCGATGCTCTCGGCGACATGATCGCCGCTTACCTGCCCGTCCGTGTCGAAGAGCGCCAGCAACTGCTCGAAGTGCTCGACCCCGGCGAACGGCTCGAGCGCATCGCCGAATTGCTCCTGCGCGAGAACGAGATGTTCGAGATGGAGCGCGTGGTGCGCGAACGCGTGCGCGAACAGATGGAGCGCGGCCAGCGCGAACACTTCCTGCAGGAACAGTTGAAGGCCATCCATCAGGAATTGGGCGAAGCCCGCGGCGACGGCGGCGATGAATTCGCCGAACTGCGCAAACTCATCGCCAAGGCGAAGATGCCCAAAGAGGTACACGAAAAGGCCGACCGCGAAATGGGCCGCTACGAGCGCATGCCGCCCATGAGCCCCGAGAGCGCCGTCATCCGCACCTATCTCGAATGGCTGTGCGACATCCCATGGCGCAAGCGCACGCGCGACTCTATCGACGTGGATGCCGCGCGCGCCCAGCTCGACCGCGACCACTACGGGCTCGACAAGGTGAAGGAGCGTATCGTCGAGTTTCTCGCGGTGCGAAAGCTCGCCCGTCAGGCGCGTGGGCCCATCCTCTGTCTCGTGGGGCCGCCGGGCGTGGGCAAGACCTCGCTCGGCGAATCCATCGCGCGTGCCATGCATCGCAAGTTCGTGCGCATCTCCCTCGGTGGCGTACGCGACGAAGCCGAGATTCGCGGGCATCGGCGCACCTACATTGGCGCCTTGCCCGGCCGTATCGTGCAAAGCCTCAAGAAGGCCGGCGTGCGCAACCCCGTCTTCATGCTCGACGAGGTCGACAAGATGAGCGCCGACTTCCGCGGCGACCCGACCGCCGCCCTGCTCGAAGTGCTCGACCCCGCACAGAACAAGGCCTTCAGCGACCACTACCTCGAGGTGGACGTCGACCTCTCCGAGGTCTTCTTCATTACCACCGCCAACAATGCGTGGGACATTCCCGACGCGCTGCGCGACCGCCTCGAGATCGTGCGTATGGCCGGCTATACCCACCTGGAAAAACAGCGTATCGCCGAAGGTTTCCTCGTGCCGCGGCAACGCTCGGCAAACGGCCTCACCGCCGAGCACATCGCGTTCGAAGCCGCGGCCATCCAGGAAATCATCACGCGCTACACGCGCGAGGCGGGCGTGCGCGAACTCGAGCGGCAAATCGCTACCACCTGCCGCAAGATTGCGCGCCGTGTGGCCAGCACCCACGAACCCAGCGGACAGACGGTAATCACCCCCGAGCGCGTGGGCGAGTTGCTGGGGGCCGCGCCCTACACCGCCCTGCGCGCCGACATCGACCTCGAGCCCGGCGTGGCCGTAGGCCTGGCCTGGACCGAGACCGGCGGTGACATTCTGCACATCGAGACCAGCATTACGCCGGGCAAGGGTCACGTCGTGATGACCGGGCGCCTCGGCAACGTGATGAAGGAGTCAGCGCAGACCGCACTTTCGCTCCTGCGCGCCCGCGCCACCGCGCTCGGCCTCAAGCCCGAAGTCTTCCACAAGCACGACGTGCACCTGCACCTGCCCGAGGGCGCCATACCCAAAGATGGGCCCTCGGCCGGCGTGGCCATGGCCATTTCCATGCTCAGTGCCTTCAAGAACCATGCGGCCAACAGCGGTATCGCGCTGACCGGAGAAGTTACCCTGCGTGGCCGCGTACTGGCCGTCGGCGGGGTGAAGGAGAAAATCCTCGCGGCGCACCGCGCCGGCCTGCGCCGGGTAATCCTGCCGCGCGAGAATGAGAAAGACCTTGCGGACATTCCCGAAGAAGTTCGCAGTGAGATGACGTTTACCCTCGTCAGTAACTTCGACGAAGTGCTGCCCCTGGTCTTGCCAGAGAAGGCCCGGCGCAAGGCCCCTGCCCGGCGCACGGCCGCCAAGACGTCGACCGCCAAGACGTCGAGCTCCAAGACGTCCGGCTCCAAGTCGCCGTCCTCCAAGGAACCCGTCGCCAGAAAGTCTCCGGCCAACAAGGGCGCCGCGAAGCGCAAGCCCGCCCCGGCCGCCCGGCGCAAGGCGGCGCCCACCGACCGCAGCACGCGCCGCTAGGGTTCTGCCGTGCAAGTCGCCAGCGCCACTTTCGTGAAGAGCTGTCTCGACCCGCGCCAGTTCCCGCGCGACGGCCGGCCCGAGATCGCCTTCGTCGGCCGTTCGAACGTCGGCAAGTCGACCGCGCTCAACGCGCTCTTGCGGCGCAAGAAACTGGCCATGGTCAGCAAGACGCCGGGCAAGACCCGCACCATCAACTTCTTCCTCGTCAACAAACGCTTCTACGTGGTCGACCTGCCGGGCTACGGCTATGCGAAGGTGCCAAAGACCATGAAGGCGCAATGGATGCAGGTGCTCACCGGCTATCTGCGCGAGCGCGAACCGCTGCGGCTGGTGGGCGCACTGGTCGACGCCCGCCATGCGCCCACCGCGCACGACCAGGAGATGCTGGCGCTGCTCGAGGACGCCGCGGTGCCGACCCTTATCCTCGCCACGAAGTTCGACAAGCTCAAGGCCAGCGAGCGCCAGCCCAACCTCCGCCGTATCCACCAGGTGCTCGACCTGCCCGAAGA
>CAYMLC010000195.1:0-6926 GCA_964390765.1 uncultured Nitrospirales bacterium | reverse complement strand
GTGCTGCCAGGCTAGCCCGCCCGTGGCGCTGCCGCAGCGCACGGCCCATTCGGTTACCAGCCCCTCGACCAGGGGCAAGGGCCAGCCGGCCGCGCCATAGGCCGAGGCGATGCGAAACAACTCGACGCCCACGCCCAGTAACAGCCACAACAATACGGCGGACAACACGTCCAGCCAATTTCCCTGCCGCCCAAGAGCCATGCCGCGAGCATAGCGGCGCGGGTGCGGGCGCACAAATTGCCCGGCGGTCTGGACAGATCGGGCGCGGCGGGCCTATAAGGGCAGGCAGCACGCATGTGGCAGGCAAAGGGCCAAAACGGGGAGGGCGCCACGATGGCCGACGTTATTGACTACAAAATTTTCGGCGACGACATGCAACTGGTGGAGATCGAGCTGGACCCGCAAGAGGGCGTGCGCGCGGAGGCGGGCGCCATGATGTACATGGGCGATGGCATCGAGATGCAGACCGGCGCCGAGGGCGGCATCTTCGGCGGGTTCAAGCGCATGCTCACCGGCGAGTCGTTCTTCATCACCACGTTCGCGTATGGCGGCACGGGCAAGGGGCACGTGGCCTTTGGCGCGCCCTACCCCGGCAAGATCATTCCGCTGAACCTGGCGGAGTACGGCGGCCAGATGCTCTGCCAGAAAGACGCCTTTCTGTGCGCGGCCGCCGGTATCGACATCGACATCGCTTTCACCAAGAACTTCGGCGCGGGGCTGTTCGGTGGCGAGGGGTTCATCCTGCAGCGGCTCAGTGGTGATGGCCTGGCCTTCATTCACGCGGGCGGCGCCATCATTGCCAAGGACCTGCAGGCCGGCGAGACCCTGCGCGTAGACACCGGCTGTCTGGCGGCGCTGATGCCCAGTGTGAACTACGAGATTCAGACCGTGGGCGGGATCAAGAACGCGCTGTTCGGCGGCGAGGGCATCTTCCTGGCCAAGCTGACCGGGCCCGGCCGCGTGTTCTTGCAGACCCTGCCGTTCTCGCGGCGGGTTCGAACCGGGGCGAGTCCAAAGGTGTCGGCGGGGTGGGCGGCAGCGTGCTGGGCGGGCTGCTCGGCGGCGACCGCAGCTACTAGGCGCAGGGGGTCACCATGTCTACGATCTCGCGCCGCACCTTTCTGGGCAGGGCCACCGCACGGCCACGGCCACTGCGACGGCCACCGGGGCAGTGGCGGGCGCCACGGTCCCGGAAACCCGCTATCAGAACCAGCGCAGTCCCTGGCCACTCTGTCTGGATACCGCCACCATTCGCCCGGCAGACCTCGAGGAAAAGGTGCGGATTGCGGCGGCGGCCGGCTATGACGCCCTTGAGCCGTGGGAGGGCGAGCTGCGCGAGTACGAAGCGGCAGGCGGCAGTCTGGCCGAATTGGGCAAGGCCATCGCCGATGCGGGCCTGTTCGTGCCGAGCGTCATCGGCCTGTGGGACGCCATCCCCGCGACGCCCGAGGCGTTTGAAGCCCAGTGGCCCGCCACCCGCGCGCGCATGCGCATGGCCCAGGCCATTGGCGCGCAACAGATACAGGTGATACCCGGCCCGCGCCGCGACGACTTCGACCCGGTGTGGGCGGCGCAGTGCTACCGCAAGATCCTGGAGGCGGGCCTGAACGACTACAACTTGCGGCCGGCGCTGGTCTTCGTCGCGTTCTTGCCGGGCTGCAAGCGGCTGGGCCAGGCCGCGCAGATCGCGCTCGACACCGACCACCCCGAGGCGGCCGTTATCCCCGATGTGTTTCACCTGCACATCGGCGGCTCCGGCTTCAGCGGGCTGCGCCACCTCAGTGGCGACTTCATTGCCATCTTCCAGTTCAACGATGCGCCCGCCGAGCCGCCGCTAGCCGAACTGAAGGACCACCACCGCGTCTTTCCGGGCGACGGTATCTTGCCGCTGGAAGCCATGCTGCGTGACCTGCGCGACATCGGCTATACGGGGTGCATCTCGCTCGAGCTGTACAACCGCGACTACTGGCAACGCGACCTGGCCGACGTGGCGAGAGAAGGCCACGACAAGACGCTGCAGGTTATCGGGCGCGCGCTGGGCTGAGCGGCCGGCAGAGCGTTGGCGCCTGCGCGGCTACAGGCACTCCGCAATCTGTACGGCGTTGAGCGCGGCACCCTTGAGCAGGTTGTCGGAGACGACCCAGAGGTCGAGCGCGCGCTCATGCGAGAGGTCTTCGCGGATGCGGCCGACAAAGGTTTCCTCGCGGCCGGCGGCACGGCGCGCGAGGGGATAGAGCTGGCTGGCCGGGTCGTCTTCCACCACCACGCCGGGCGCATTGGCGAGCAGCGCGCGTGCCTGGCTGGCGCTCAGCTTCTGGCGCGTCTGCACATTCACCGCTTCGCTGTGGCAATCGAAGACCGGCACGCGCACGCAGGTGGCCGACACCTGCACATTCGGGTCGCCCAGAATCTTCTTGGTCTCGTTCACCATCTTCAGCTCTTCGGTGGTGTAGCCGTTGTCGGCGAAGGCATCGCTCTGCGGAATCTGGGGGAGCGGGTTGAAGGCGATCGAGTGTGGGAAGATGGCGGGTGTTCCGGGTGCCCCTTCGAGCACGGCCTTGCTCGCCTGGCGCAGCTCTTCTACCGCCGCCTTGCCCGCGCCCGATACCGCCTGATAGGTCGCCACCACCACCCGTTCAATGGTGGCCGCATCGTGCAGCGGCTTCAGCACCACCACCATTTGAATGGTTGAGCAGTTGGGATTGGCGATGATGCCCTTCTTCGCGTGCTGCGCGATGGCATCGGCGTTTACCTCCGGCACGACCAGGGGCACGTCCGGGTCCATGCGCCAGGCGCTCGAGTTGTCGATGACCACACAGCCGGCCGCCGCCGCGGCGGGCGCGTACCGCTTGCTGGTGCCGCCGCCCGCACTGAACAGGGCAATCTCCACGCCGTCGAACGAGTCTTCGCCCAGCACTTCGACTTCCAGTTCTTCGCCGCGGAACGGCAGGCGCGTGCCCTTCGAACGCTCGCTCGCCAGCAGCTTCAACTGCTTGATGGGGAAATTGCGGCGTTCAAGGGTCTCGAGCATGCAACGGCCGACGAGGCCGGTGGCGCCGGCGACGGCGATGGTCTTGGAATTCATGGCGGCGAAAACTCCGATAGCAACTGCTGTCCTTCACGCGGCTATGCGCATGGTGAACCGGGGATCGTACTTGAGGTTGGGGGCGCCGGGCCAACCCGGGGCGGCTGGGCGTCAGGCTTCGGCGCGGGTCAGCGCGTGCGCGTGCGCGTGCAGCTTGGTCAGAATGGCCACGACATCGCCCATCTCTTCCGGCGGCGCCAGCAGCACCGTATGCGGAATCCAGACCGCGCTGTTTGCGCACAGGTCTTCCGCCACGGGGCAGTGCACGCCGGTGTAGTCGCGCCGATCGGCCTCCTGAAAGACCGGCTGCGCATACACGGGTGTGGGGTAGCCCGGTTTCAGCGGCAGGCCCTCCGCTGCCGCCGCACGCAGCAGCGTGTCGCGGTCGCAGCCAAAGGCCTCGGTGTCCAGCCGCAGGCAATACAGATGCACGGCACGCCGCGTCTGGCGCGGGTCGATGGGTTGCGGGGTCAATCCGGGTAGCTGCGCCAGCGCAGCGTCCAGCCGGGCGGCATTGGCGGCCCGGCGCGCGGTCTCTTCCGGCAGACGCGCCAACTGCACGCGCAACAGCGCGGCCTGCAGTTCGGTCAGGCGTGCGTTGGTGCCCAGCGGCCCGAAGTAGTGGTGCGGTCCGGGCCCCGGAAAGACCCGCCCCGAATGCGTGATCGAGCGGCAGCGCTCGGCCAGTTCGCCATCGTCCGTGGTGATGGCGCCGCCCTCGCCCGCGGTCAGGTTCTTCGAATGCTGAAAGCTGAAGACGCCCCCTGCATCGCAGGTGCCGGCACCCTGTTCGTCCCATGCGCTGCCCCACGCGTGCGCGGCGTCTTCAATGAGACGCAGGCCATGCGCGTCGGCCAGGGCCTGCAGACGCGGCAGGTCGGCCATCACACCGCCGAAATGTACGGGATGTAGGGCGCGCGTGCGCGGCGTAATGCAGGCGGCCGCGGCCTCGGGGTCGAGGCACCAGGTGGCGTCGACATCGGCGAAGACCGGGGTGGCCCCCACGCGCAAGACCGCGGTGGCGGTAGCCATGAAGGTATAAGGCGGCACGATGACTTCGTCGCCCGGGCCAATGCCCAGCGCCTGCAGCAAGACCTCGGCCGCGGCTGTGCCGCTGTTCACCGTCACACAGTGGGCGGTGCCCTGAAACGCCGCGTATTCGCGCTCGAACGCGCGCACTTCTTCGCCATACCACCAGGCGCCCGAGTCGAACACCCGCAGCAGGGCCTCTCGGCTGGCGGCATCGGTGACGGGCCAGGCCGGCCAGGCGTGTCCGGGCCCGCGCACGGGCGTGCCGCCCAGCAGTGCGGGGGTATCGGTGGTAGAGGTGGCCACGTAAACGACTCCTTACACGAACAACGGCCGCTCGGATCATAGCAGTGGGAAAGTGCGTGGCGCCAACGGGTTACACCCTCTGGGCAGAATCTGATATTTATGATAAAGTATTGGGTGCACCACACGGGACAGGCCCGAATGGGAGATGGCCATGCAGACGATCGGCGATATCATCAAGCAGCGCGAACCCTTCTGGGTCGACGCCAACGACTCTGTCCGCCGGGTAGTGGAACACCTTTGCGCGCGCGGCATTGGTGCCGTCGCGGTGAAGGAGCAGGACGAGGTGGTGGGTGTTTTCTCCGAGCGCGACCTGATGCAACGTGTGGTGGTGCCGGGGCTCGACCCGGAACAGGTGCCCGTGCGCGATGTGATGAGCACCTCGCTCACCTTTATCGGACTCGACGACAGCGTGCGCACGGCCAAGGCGCTGATGCACGAGAGCCGCAAGCGCCACCTGCTGGTCGTCGGCAAGGACTGCTCGTTCCGCGGCATGGTCTCGATGCGCGAGATGGTCGAGGCCGATGTGGCCGACTATGCCGAGGCCGTGGCCAAGATGAACGACAAGTACTACGAATCGGCGTATCGCGCGCGCTGGCGCACGAGCAGCAACCGCGTCATCGTCGAGCATCTCGCCCCGCAAGATTAGCCGTCCTTCCCCGTATCCTCACGGCTACTTACGCCTGGGGGCTTGACCGGACAGCGGATTACGCTGTCCCCTCAAGTCCCCCAGGCGGTCCAGTAAAGGGCCTGCGTCGTTTTCTGCCGCGCCACTGCCCGCCTGCCTGCGCTTCCCCCCGCTCCCCCCGCGCGGCGCACCTGTTGCGTATGTAGCCGCACCGTGCTAGTTTTCATGTTGACGTGAGTGAGCGCAGTTCCGGGGCGACTTGTAAAGAACTTATCTTGCCCCCGACAGGCGTGCATCCAGACGCCGTGGGCCCAATCGCGCCGTGCTTTCATTTTCATCTGCGTGGTGGTGTCGAAAAACAACGAAAGGATTCATGCACATGCGAGACAGAACTGGGAAGCGATGTACCCGAGGACCGGGCTTCACCCTCATCGAGCTGCTGGTCGTGATTGCGATCATCGGTATTCTGGCGGCCATTCTGCTGCCGGCCCTGGCACGGGCGCGCGAGGCGGCCCGGCGCGCCAGTTGCCAGAACAATCTGAAACAGTGGGGCCTGATCTACAAGATGTACAGCAACGAGTCGAAGGGCGAGCGGTACCCGGCGCAACAGCTCGGTTTCTTCGATTCCGCCATCACGGGCGACAGCGGGCTGGTGATCAACTTCGGTCCGCGACTCGCCAGCATTTATCCGGAATACATCACCGACCCGGCCATCGCTGCGTGTCCTTCAGACGCGCAGGGCAGTCTGGACGACCGCATCGTGCAGAACGGTCAGAACTGCTTTGGCGAGTATGCGCCCGAGAATGACCGCTGTATGCAGACGATCGACGACAGCTACTGGTACTGGGGCTATGCCTTCGACCTGCTGGGCGACGGCCCGGCGGTTCCCTCCAGCACGACGGCCGGCTTGAACGCGGCGCTTCAGGCATTGGGCTTCGCCGGCGAGCAGGATGACGGCAATGGTCCCGCGCAGATTATCGAGTTCATTACGGCGGTGCTGGGCGACCTGGCCGAGGCGTTGCCGGCCAACGACTTTGAAGCGGTGAGCGAGGCCGTGGATAAGGACGTGACCGTGCCCGACGAATGCAACTGCGGCAACGGCGGTGGCACGCGCATCTATCGCCTGCGCGAGGGTATCGAGCGATTCCTCATCACCAACATCAACAGTCCGGCGGCGGGCGCGGTGGCGCAGTCGGAGGTCTTCATCATGTGGGACCGTATGTCGCAAAACGTCGAGAACTTCAACCACGTGCCGGGCGGCGCCAACGTGCTGTTCATGGACGGGCACGTGGAGTTTCTGCGCTATCCGGCGGAACCGCCGGCGAGCGAAGGCCTGGTGGGTACCGTGGAAAGCCTCGACCTGGACGACGTGCCGAGTCTCGGCCTTTAGCGCATGGCGCCTTTGCCGGAGTCACTATCGCGTGCGATTCGCGCCTCGGGCCTGGTGTCCGGGGCGCGCGTGCTTGTGGCGGTGTCGGGCGGTGCAGACAGCATGGCGCTGCTGCACGCGCTGCATCGTGCCGGTTGCGCCGTGGCCGCCGCTCACTACGACCACCAGATGCTCGACGGCGCCAGCACGCGCGAGGCCGCATTTGTGCGCGGCGTGGCGCGCGCGCTGGGCGTGCCGTTTTTCGGGGGCAGCAAGCCGGTGGCGCGGCTGGCACAGGTGGCCGGTGAATCGTTCGAGGCACGCGCGCGCACCGAGCGCTACGCCTTCCTGTTCGATACGGCGCGCCGCAATGGCCTGGGCATGCTGGCCACAGGCCACCACCGCGACGACCAGGCCGAGACCGTGCTGCTGCGCGTCTTGCGTGGAACCAGTGCGGCAGGCCCGCGCGGTATCGCCCCGTGGCGCGAACACGACGGCGTGAGCGTGGTGCG
>CAYMLC010000194.1:0-6953 GCA_964390765.1 uncultured Nitrospirales bacterium | reverse complement strand
GGGCAAGGTGGGCGCCACGCATATCGAGACCGTGCCCATCGAATCGAGCATCCCCAGCTTCGACGCCATCGACTTCTAGCGGGCGGGCCATCGGCGTGCCGTGCGGGCGCTTGCGGCCCCGAATCGGCGTTTGTTATTCTTCCAGCTTGCGTGGCCGAACGCCCGCTGCGTTCCGCCGCGCTTCCCTTTTCAGCCCCGCTCGCTGCCGGCCGGATGACGGGCCGGTGTGGTGTAAGCGGCTGAGGTTACAAGCAACTGCTTTTACCGGAAGGCATGCCGTGTGCGGTGTGCCATTCCGCCGTAGTCGAGGATTCATACGGTGAGCGAACGTACATTTGTAATGGTGAAACCAGACGGCGTGGGCCGCCGGCTCGTGGGTGAATGCATTCGCCGTTTCGAGCAGCGCGGGCTGAAGTTGGTGGGCATGAAGATGCAAATCATGCCGGCCGAGTTGGCGAAGGAACACTACAGCGAGCACGCCGACAAGCCCTTCTTCGGCGACCTCGTGAGCTTCATTACCAGCGGCCCGACCGTGCAGATGGTCTGGGAAGGGCCCGACGCTGTGGCGCAGGTGCGCAAGATGAACGGCGCCACCAACTGTGCCAAGGCCGACGTGGGCACCATCCGTGGTGACTTCGGCCTGAGTCTGCAGTGCAACATCATTCATGCGTCGGATTCGCCGGAGACGGCGAAGCGCGAAATCGCGCTGTACTTCGACGACAAGGAATTGCTGAGTTACGGCATGCCGGACGACGCCTGGTTGGCGTAGGTTCGGGCAGCCGGCATCAAGGAGGACGCGCCGTGGCAGGCGGTCGCAAAGTTCGCAAAGCGAAAATCAACAAGCACAAGCGCAAGAAGAAGCGCAGGCGCAACCGGCACAAGAACAAGTAGCGCGCGCCGCGCGTTTGCCTTATGCGTGGGCGGCCGGCAGGACCTCGGGTCCTGCGGGCCGCTGCTTCGCAAACTGCTTGTACAGCCGGTGTCGTGCAGCGGCCCGGCCGAACCCGATGGGAGCCCGCCGGAATGGCCGACGACGAACAGCCGAAGATCTTCGTAGACGAAGATTGGAAAGCGCAGGTCCAACGCGAGAAGGAGCTGGCGCGCCAACAGGCCGAGCAGGCCCAGCAACAGGCGGAGGCCGCGGGCCCTGCGGCGGGTGGTTTGCCGCCCAACGTGACGCCGCTGGGCGGTGGTCCGGCTGCGGCGGCGCCCGGCCCGGGTATGCCCACGGCAGCGGGTGCGGCGCCAGCGCCGGAAGGGGCGCCCGAAGGCGGCGACCCGCGCGAAGAAGACCCGTGGCGTCTGCTGGTCTCTGGTCTGGTTACGCAGACCATGCTGGCGCTGGGCGCCATTGTGCCGCGCGGCGAGAAGCAGGTGATGGTGGACCTCGACTATGCGGTCTACAACCTGAGCCTGCTCGAAGCGCTGCGCGAGAAGACCCAGGGCAACCTGACGGCCGAAGAAGAGGGTGAACTGACCCAGGCGCTGGGCGAGTTGCAGCGCCTCTACCAGATGCGCGCGCAGCAGATGCACGAGCAGACCTTGCGCCAGGCCGGGGTAAACGACCCCAACGACCTGCGCCAGCAGTAGCGCGCACCAAGCAAATTTATCGTTGGCGGCGATTGCGATCGCCGCCTTCTTTTTTGGGCACGGCCGCAAGGTATTTGACGGCCTGCCCCCCGTTCTTTAGCATGACGGGCTGTATCTGAATCGGGGGTGGGCGGCCGCCAGTCCGAAGCAACGCGCCTCGGAAACGGTGAGACCAATCGGGGATGCGTGCCCGGCGCCGGGCATGCCGAGTGTAGGGATGTGTGGCTATGCGTTGTATCTGCCTGCTTGCTTCTGTGGCGCTCGTGTGGAGTGCGCAGGGTACCGCGCAAGACGCCGAAGACAGCGTGCCGCCGCTGGTGGTCGCGGCCGAACCGGTGGACAGTGAAGCGGCGGCGGAGACGCCCGCTGCCGACGCCGCGCCCCAGGGCCAGTTGGAACTGCTGTACGAAGAGCCCTCGCTGCAGTACGAATCTTCGGCCACGCTCAAGCAACAGATCAGCGCCGACCTCATCGACATCCGCGCGCTGCGCAAGGCGGTGGCCGCCCGGCGCGATACGCGCGAACTGCGGATGACGCTGGACGAGTGCCTGCGGCTGGCGCTCGTACGCAATCCCGATATTCTCATCTCGGCCTACGAACCGGCGAAAGCCGAAGCCGACACCTTCTCGGCGCGCGGCCAGTTCGACCCCATCTTCCAGACCGACATAACCGTCATCGACGCGGCCCAGAGCCTGAGCCAGCAAGAGGTGGCGTTCGGCGGCATCAGCGTGGTCGAGACCTTCCGCACGCAGAGTGTCTTCTCCGTGAGGGGGCAGTTGTCGCTCGGTACGATCTACGACCTGACGCTGAACGTGAACCGCGAATCGACCACCTTCGGCCAATTCATCGAAGAGTGGGATACGCGCCTCAACCTGACGGTGACCCAGCCGCTGCTGCGTGGCTTTGGCCGTGACGTGAACCTGGTGCGCATACGCCAGGCGCAGCAGAGCCGCCGGGCGAGCGAGGCCCAGTTCAAGCTGCAGGTGATGCAGACCGTTGCCGAGGTGGTGCGCGCGTACTGGGACCTGGTCGGCGCCATCGAGAATCTGAAAGTGCGCGAGGAAGCGCTCGAAAACGCGCGCCGGCTGCTGCGCGTGAATGAGACACGCCGCGAAATCGGCACGGCGGCCGACCTCGATGTGGTGCAGGCCAAGACCAGTGTGGCCGCGCGGCAGGGCGATGTCGCCAGTGCGATCAATATCATTCGCAACGCGGAAGACCGGCTCAAGCTCTTGCTCGACATCCGCGACGGGGCCGTCTTTTCCAGCGCGCGCATCTATCCGATCGAACGCCCGGCCGAAGCGCCCAGCGTGCTCGAATACGTCGAGACCATCGACGACATCGTCGAGGAGGGGGTCGAGCTGGCGTGGGCCAATCGCCCGGAAATCGAGATTGGCCAAATCGAAATCGCCAACTCGGAACTGGAAGAGACGCGCACCGGCAACGAGATGCTGCCCCAACTGGACGTGTTCGCCAGCAAGGCGCAGGGCGGCCGCTCGACCGACCGCACTCGCGCCTTTACTGGCATTCGCGAGAGTCAGGACGACGCCATAACCTATGGGTTGCAGGGTTCGATCTCGCTGGGCAACCGCTCGGCCCGCGGCCAGTTCGAGCGGGCGCGTTTGAACACGCGCCAGTCCGAACAGCGCCTCGAACAGACCCGGCAGCAACTGGCCGCTTCGGTACACCAGGCGGCACGTGCGGTACTCGAGAACGCCACGCTGGTCGAGAGCAACCGGCAGGCGCGCCAGGGCCAGGAAGCGATTGTGGTGGCGGAGGAAGAGCGGCTGCGCCTGGGCCTGACCACGAGCTGGCAGGCGCTGCAGGTGCAGAATGATCTGACCGCCGCGCAGGTGCAGGAACTGCAGGCCATCATCAACTATCAGAAGGCGGTCATCGACCTCGAGCTGGCGCAGGGCACCCTGCTGCGCGCCTACGATATTGTGGTGGAGCCGCCGGAATCCGCCGAGCGCCCCGGCTACATCAGCAGCGTGACGCCCGACGTGGTCGAGCGTTTCGCGCCCAGTTGGGAGTAGGCGCCCGGCCCCAGCCATGGCGCACGCGCGCCCGGAGTTTCTCGCATGTCCCAGAGCTATACGATCGCCCTGTTGCCCGGAGACGGCATCGGCCCCGAGCTGAGCGCAGAGGCGGTGAAGATACTGCGCGCGGTCGAAGCGGTGAGTGCGGCGCGCTTCAACATCGAGGAGGGGGCGTTTGGCGGCGAGGCCTACTTCACCCACGGGCACGCGTTTCCCGAGAGCACGAAAGCGTTGTGCGACCGCGCCGACGCCATCTTGAAAGGGCCCATCGGGCTGAGCCATGCGCGCTCGCAGGAAATCCCCACCGACCAGCAGCCCGAGCGTGCCGCGCTGTTGCCGCTGCGCCAGCGTTACGCGACCTTCGCCAACTTCCGGCCGGTGTTTCTGCCGCCGGAACTCGCGCACTTCTCGCCGCTCAAGCCGCGTGTCGTCGGCGACGGCATCGATATCATGATCATCCGCGAGCTGGTGGGCGGCCTCTACTTCGGCAAGAAAGAGAGCGGCACGCGGCTCGACGGCACGCGCTACGTCGACGAGCACCTCGAGTACGACGAGAACCAGATCTGCGCGATTATGCGGGTGGCCTTCGACGAGGCCATGCGCCGGCGCAAGCGCCTGCACAATATTCACAAGAGCAACGTGCTGAAGTCGAGCGTGCTGTGGAACGACGTGTGCGAGGAGGTACACCGCGACTATCCCGAGGTCGAGGTGCAGCACGTCTTGGTTGATGCGGCCGCCACCTATCTCGTGCTCGACCCGCGCCGTTTCGACGTGATGGTGATGGAGAACATGTTCGGCGATATTCTGAGCGACCAAGCGGGTGGCATTCTCGGTTCGCTCGGGCTCATGCCGTCGGCGTGTATCGGGCCGCAGAAGTCCTACTACGAACCGTCACACGGTTCGGCGCCCGACATTGCGGGGCAGGGCATTGCCAACCCCTACAGCATGCTGGGTTCCGTCGCGCTGATGCTCGACAAGAGCTTCAACCTGCGGCAGGAAGCACAGCGCATCTGGGACGCGATGCGCGCGGTCTTCGCCGCCGGCTACACCACGCCCGACCTGAAAGACCCCGAAGCCGACCGCGAGACCATCAGCACGGCGGCGTTTGGCGACCACGTGGCGGAAGCGATCCAGGCGTAAGCCGGGCACCGCGGGGCCGCCCCTTACTCATCCGGGCCGAGCGGCACGAGGTCGTAGGGGCCGGTGCTGTAGCTGAGGAGGTCGCGCAGATTGGGGAAGGCGGGCGTGGTCTGCAGAATGCGCCAGGTGCCGGTGCCTTCGGTAAACGTGATCTCGAATTCGGCGTTGCCGGTGCGCGGCAATGCGATGGGCAGTCCGGCCACCGTGCCCGTGTCATTGGTGCGGGCGATGGCGGTGATGCGCAGGTAGCACGTGACGGTTACGAGCCCGTCGTCGGCGTAGGCGCTGAAGTCCCAGCCGCGAATCTGGCGGTGCAGCCGCAGGGCGTCGTAGCGCTCGAAGAGCCAGCGCAGCGTGCGCCGCACGTAGGCCCGGCCCCAGCCCTGCGGATCCGTGTAGCCCGCGTCGTAGAGGTCGGTGGCGGGGGCGAGTTGTTCGTTGCGCAGGGCATCGCTCCACTGCGCGATACGCTCGGCAATCTGCGCCGCGAGCACGGCCTCGCGTTCGCCCAGCCCCTCCAGCCCGGGCCACCAGTTGGGCGGTGGCGCGGGCGTCAGGTCGGGTGTGGGCAGCGGCGTGCTGTCGGCCCGGGTAAGCGCGGGGGTCAGCAGCACCTGCTCGGCGATGCGGCTCTGCACAGCGCTCAGGATGCGGTGCTCGCCATAGCGCAGGACGCCGCTGTAGGGCTCGGTCTCGTTGGTCAGCGCGGTAATGGCATAGGCGACCGATGTATCTTCGGGCGGTTGCCGGTCGATGTAGCGGCGCTCGGCCAGGCCCCCCGCGGCCACCTGCCAGGCGGCATCGCCCACCCGCCGGTAGACGGTATAGCCCACATCGCCCTCGCGAAACGGCCACGTCAGCTCGACTCCTTCGTCGCTGCGGCGCGCCACGGCGCTGCGCACGGGCGCCGGCACTTCGGGCACCGAGAAGCCCTGCACGGACTCCAGATTCTCGTCGGTGTGCAGGATGAAGATGGCGCGGCCCACGCGTGCGATGAAGGCGGCGCCGTCGCCGTCGGGCCGGGCCTGCCGCGCGATGAGGTCTTCCCAGCCGGCCAGCGTGGGGTATTCGGGCGGGCGCACGACAGTATCGAAGCGTTCGAGCAGCGCCGCATCGCCGTGGGCCGACAGCAGGGGGATGAGGAATGTGTCGTCGCGGTTGGGCACCAGTTCGGGCATCATGCCCGGCAGGCGCGGGGCGTAGGCCGCGCGGAACTGTATGCCCTCGCCGAGCACCGGGTCGACGGCATCCCAGTTGAGCACCATGTCGGGCGCGATGCGGCTGGGCATCAGCTTCACTGCGAGGCGCGTCTTGGGCCAGACGAAGTCTGGCCGGGCGATGAGGCCACCGTCGATGAGCTGGCGCAGCGTGGGCGCGATGACTTCGAACCAGGTGCTGGTGCGCGGTGCGAACCACAGGTCTTCGGGGCGCGGCAATTCATACAGGGTGGCGCCGCTCATCGCGCCCAGCATCAGCATGGCGCGGTAGAGGTGGGGGGGCAGGGGCGCGTCTTCGGGCGGCACGCCAAAGCGGCCGGGCGCGATGAAGTGTGCATCGTGGTACCAGCGCGGGTCGGCGGTCATGCCCCAGTCCGTGGCCATCTGCTCGAGCCACAGGCCCATCACGGCGGCCTGCTGCGTCAGCGTGTGGGGACCACGCGTGACGACACCGGGCACAATGTACTCGTTGCGCGTGCGCAGTGCTTCGTAGAGCGCGCGGGCGTTGTCGTTCGCGGCGAAGCGCGCCCAGCCGGCACCGTCGAGCGCGACATAGGCGAAGCGGCCATAGCGCGCCGCGGCATCGACGGCATCGGCCAGCCAGCGCAGGGCGGGCGCTTCGGCCCCCTCCCAGACCAGCCATTCCGGGCGGTATTCGTTGAAAGGCACGTGAGCGATACGCACGCCGCACACGTGGGGAAAGTCACGCAGCAGCGTCTCGATGTCCGCGGGACGATACCAGCGGCTGACATCGCCGGCGGCCACCGTCACCACCAGCGGCACGGCCGGCTCGGCCATTGCTTCGGCCACGGCGCGGTGCCAGGCCAACTGGTCGGCGCGCATCGCGTCGAGTGCCGGCAGGCGCCATGCGGCGTAGGGGCGCAGCGCCGGGTCGAGCGTGCTCCAGTGCGCGCGCAACTCGGCGGCATAGCCCGCGGCATCGGCGTTGGCGGGCTCGGGCGCGGCG
>CAYMLC010000193.1:0-6968 GCA_964390765.1 uncultured Nitrospirales bacterium | reverse complement strand
TTCAGCGCCGCCATCGCACTGGGTTGGACCGTTTACGAGGGGTTGCACAAAGCCATACACGTGCGCGGGCCAAAGACGCGGTATGGGCGCTGGGCCGCCAAGAACCATCTGTACCACCACTTCATGCAACCGCACCGCAACCACGGTGTCACGTCGCCCATCTGGGACTATGTGTTTCGCACGCACGACAAGGTGGACAAGGTGCGCGTGCGCGAGAAGGACCTGCCGGACGTGCCGTGGCTGGCCGAGGCGATGGCCGACCCCGAACGGGCCGCGTCTTTCCTGCAGGATTATGAATTGAAGCCGCGCGCGCACGCGGGTCAGAGATAGCCCAGCGCCCGCAACTGTTCGATGTCGTCTTCGTTGAGGGCCTCGCCGCCACCGGTCTGCTTCTGAATGGCGGCGCGCTTTTCCGCGGCCTCCGCGGCGAACCGCGCCAGTTCATCCGCCAGCGCGCGATAGGTGGCGGCCTGCTCGCCTGCCACGTTCTTTTGTTCGCCGCGGTCGCGCTGCAGGTCATACAGCGCGTCGGCGCTGCCGTTCAGCGCCGGCTGGCTGAAGTGCGGCTGCAACAGCTTGTAGTCGCCGGTACGCAGGCTGCGCAGTTCGCGGTAGCGCGCATCGACGCCCGGTATGGGCTGCTCGATAACGAGATTGCTGACCACGTGCGGCCGGGTATAGGTGCCGCTTTCGGGCGCCCGGGCCAGCGGCTGCAGCGATGCGGCATCCATGCCCGCTGGCACATCGAAGCCCAGCACATCCAGCGTGGTGGCGAAGACATCACTGAGGCCCACCTGGCGGGTAACACGCGTGCCGCCATACGCGCCGCCGGGAAAGCGCACGATGAGCGGCACATGCAGTTGCGGGTCGTGCAGGCCGCTCGCGTGTCCGCCGAGACCATGTTCCCAGAATGCCTGGCCGTGGTCGCTGAAGATGATGACCAGCGTATCGTCCAACAGTGCCAGCTCGCGCACGCGCGCCATGAAGCGGCCGAATTCGCGGTCGGTATAGGCGATGCCCGCATCGTAGCGGTTGCTGGCGTGTGCGCGTTCGGCGGGTGTGTTGTCCAGTCTTGGGATGCGCGTTTCGGCCGGGTCGTCGAGGTCGACATACTGCGCCAGAATATCGTCGGGCGCGTCGTACGGCGCGTGCGGTTCGTAGGTGTGCACGAACAGGAAGAAGGGCAGGTGGCCGAAGCGCGCGAGCCATTCGGCCGCCGTGCCGAAGGTGTGCTCGACCCGTCCGGTCACGTGACTTTCGGGGTGCAGGCCCTCGGCGTAGCGTTCGAAACCCTGCGCAAAGCCCAGGCGCCCGCGCATGGCCACCCCTTCCGTGAACGCGCCGGTCAGGTATCCCTGGTCGCGCAGGCGTTCGGCCAGCGTGATGAAGGAACCCTGCAGGTGATAGCCCGCTGACAAGACGCCGGCCTGGTGCACAAGCGGGGTAATGCCGGTGAAAGCCGATGCGTGCGACGGACTGGTCCAGGGGGAGGGGGCGATGGCCGTCTCGAAGAGCACCGACTCACCAGCAAAGCGGTCGAGGTTGGGACTGGTGTTGCGGGTGTAGCCGTAGCAACCCAGGCGGTCGGCGCGCAGCGTGTCGAGGCTGATGAGCAATACATTTGGCGGATGCGCCACCGGGCGCGGCACACGCGCGCGATACAGGAGGGGCGCCCCCCAAAGCGGACGCACGGTGTTCAGGTTGGTGGCCGTGCTGGCATCGCGCGTGCTGAAGCGAAACCGCACCTGCTGGCCCGCGTACTCGTCCAATGCCAGGTCTACGTCGTGCCACGCGCTGTCGGTCTGGTCGGCGTGCAGCGTGGTCTCGGCCAGCACGGTCTCGCCGTCGCCATGCAGGACAGCGACCTCGAAGGCCACGGCCCAGCCGTCTTCCTGGCGCCAGTCTTCGCGCAGGCCCATGCCCACCCGGAGCCGGCTGTCGGCGGCAATATCGAGCGGGTCCGTAGTAAAACGCTGGGCAACCGGATAGACCACCCGCGCCCGAACATTGGCCGTAGGCGTGGGGCGGCCGGGCGGGGTTACGGTGTGGGTGCCGCGCAAAGCGGCGCGTGGCAGGTAGGCGTACTGCTTGCGCTTGCGCGTGCTTTCCGTGATGCGCTCGGCCTGATACTGAATCTCGAAGCGGTAGCCCAGCGCATCCTGGGGGAGAGGCGGCAGCTCTTCGTGAAGCGAGAACGATACCGAGCCATCTTCCGCGACGGGTAACCGCAGGTGCGTGGTCGCGGGCAGGCGGCGCAAGGTGCGGCGCATTTCGCCGCCGGTATAGGCCGTGCGCTCGAGGCCGGGTTCCGTGATGGTATCTTGCGCGAGCAAGACGAACGCGGGCGGCTCTGCCCACGCCAGAGCCGCCCACGCAAAGGACAGTACCAACACCCGCACCAGCAGCCGCGCCACCGCGTTCACTCGCTTACGCTGCGCGGGTCCCAGATGGTGGCCGCGATGTGTTGCTCGGGGTGCTCGGCGCTGGTGAAGTAGTAAGTGGTAACGCACTTGCCGTCGGCGCGCACCACGGTGCGGGGATAGCCGATGTCCCACGTGAGGCCGTCGGCGCGCAGCGATACCTCTTCGGTCCAGGTGCGGCCGTCATCGCGCGAGACGCGTGCGCGAATTCCATAGGGTGCGTCGCGCCAGCCGTAGGTCATGGCGATGGCGCCGTCTTCGAGGCGCGTAAGCGTAGCCGGATTGCCCGCGTTGTTGATGTACGGCTCTTCGAGTTGGTACCAGCGTTCGCCGTCGTCTGGCGACATATAGGTCTCGAGCCACCACTGCTTCTGGCCATCGAAGGTGCCGGCCCGGCGCACCGCCGCAAGGTAGCCCACCTCGCCGATACGCACCGCCGCCGGCATAATCGCGTAGCCATAGCCCGCCGGCGGCTGCGGCCCGATCCAGCCCACCATTTCCCACGTCAGGCCGCTGTCTTCGGTGCGGATACAAAGCGTCTGGCCCTCGCCGCCGTCGTCCTTCTCCGCCGCGACAAAGGCCGTCAGCCGCTCGGGGCCCTCGACCAGATACGCCGTGCGCGCCAGCAGGCCGGGCCGTCCAAAAGTCGGCAGCGGATGCGGCCCGCTCCAGGTCTTGGCGCGGTCGGTCGAGTAGTAGACCTTGTCGTTACGCAGGCGCACGGCCAGGTCCGGGTGAGAGAAGTCGACCGGTTCTTCCAGCTCGGTCACCGGGCGCTCTTCATCGTTCTCGTCCAGGTAATTGGGTATCTCCGTGGTCCACGTCTCGCCACCATCGAGACTGCGCGCCTGGCGCGGTACCGCTGGCCGGTCGTAGTCTTTCGCGTGGCGGCCCGGGTTCTTCTTGTAGTACGCCAGCGTAAAGCCCACGACGATCTCGTCGCCCCAGGCGTACATGCCGTTGTTCGCCGGCCAACCACCGAAGCGGCCTTCTTCGTCGAACACGATCACGTGCTCCGCATCAATAGCCGCGGCTGGCCAGGCGAGGGCCAGCAAGGCCAGGGCAGCGGTCGCGATGGAAAATTTGCGCATAGCAGAGCCTCCTCTCGTTTGGGCACGGCATCATGCCAAGCCTGCGCGCGTGCACGCCAGTCGACTAGGCGCGCTTGCAAGCGCTCAAAAATAGGGTATGCTCTGCACGAAACGTGAGGCGACAACGGGAGCCGGCAAAATGCTGCACATTCGATTGATCCTGACAGTGGGCTGCACCCTCTTGGTGCTGGGGGGTGCGCTCGCGGCCGAGGGTCAGCAAACGCCGGCCGCGAAGGGCACGGAAGTCGAAATCTGCGATGACGGTATCGACAACGATAACGACTCCTTTGTCGACTGCGACGACTTCGACTGCGACGGGTCGCCCGCGTGTGTCGAGAGCAGTTGCGACGATGGCATCGACAACGATAACGACGGCTTCACGGACTGCGAGGATTTCGACTGCCGCGACACCGTCGAGTGTGGCGAGTCGACGTGTGACGACGGTATCGATAACGACAACAACGGCTTTGCCGACTGTGCCGACCTGAACTGCCGCGACACGGCAGCCTGCGGCGAGTTCAGTTGCCAGGACGGCCTCGACAACGATGGCGACTTGTTCATCGACTGCGATGACTTCGATTGCCGGAATGCGCCCGCGTGCGGTGGGGGCGAAGGCGAGGGTGCCGCGCCGCCGGTCTGCTCGGGTACCGATGGCAACAGCGGCAGCTTTGCTTCGTGTCCGGTCGAGACGCTCGCTTCCCAGCGTCCGATACCGGTCGAGAGTCCCTCGGCCGGAATCCTGGGCAGCGACCTGGCACTCGATGATGTACGCATCGAATCGTTTTCAGGTGTGGCCGAGCCCATTCGTGGTGTGCGCTGGTGGGGCGTCGAGTTAGGTGGACTAGGCGCATGCGAGCGTACCAGCGATACTTTCGAGGTGGCGTTCTTTCAGGCGGGTGGTGGACCGCCCGGCCAACTGGTGGCGCTGTTTACCGTGCAGGCCAGCGTGCGCGCCACGGGTGCTTTCCAGGCTGGCCGGCCCGTTCTGCAGTATGAAGCCGGTTTGCCCAGCGAGGTACTGCTGAGTGCAGGCCGCCTGAGCATACGTGGCGTCGACAGCGACGGTTGTTTCTTCTATTGGTATCGGTCGGATGAAGGAGACGGCCTCCAGGCGCGCTTGCAGGGTAACGGGCCACCCACAGCGGCCACCGGCGACATGAGCTACTGCCTGTTGCCCTGTGTGCCGGATACGGGACTCGCCGAGGGCGAAGGTTCCCCCGAGGGGGGTAGCGAGGGAGCCAACGATGGCGAGGGGCTGGTCGAAGGTGTAGCCGAGGGCGAAGGTGTAGCCGAAGGCGAAGGCGCAACCGAGGGTGAAGGCGCAACCGAGGGTGAAGGTGCGTTTGAGTGTGGCAACGAAGACGCCGACAGCGGTTCGTTCGCCTCGTGCACCGCGGGGACGCTCCTCGGGCAGCGTCCCGCGCCGCTGGACTCTCCGGAGGCTGGCGTATACCGCAGTGATGCCGACTTGGATGATGTGCGCTACGACAACTTCGCGGGCGTTTCGCGGCCCATTGCAGCGGTGCGGTGGTGGGGCGCGCTCTCGAGTGGCCCGTGCGACGCAACGAGCGAAACGTATGAGGTCAACTTCTACAGCGACGACAATGGCAATCCCGGGGCGCTGGTATCGAGTCAGACGGTAGTGCCAGATTTCAGCGACACTGGAACCGACCTCAACCTGTTCGACGTGCTGCAATTCGACGCGAACCTGCCGGCACCTGTCTCGCTGACTAGTGGCTGGATCAGTATTGTGGCCGTTGGCAATAGTGATTGCACGTTCTTCTGGTATCGCAGCGATGCCGCCGATATCACCCACCGCCGCGAGCAGTCGCCCGGCGTCTTTACACCGGTCAGCGCCGACCTGAGTTTCTGCCTGTTGCCCTGCGAGTTGGAACGCTCAGCAGAAGGCGAAGGCGTGGCAGAAGGTGAAGGTGCGGCAGAAGGCATCAGCGAAGGTGTAGCCGAGGGCGCCATTGAAGGTGAGGGTGCCGTGGCGTGTGGTAACGCAGACGCGGACAGCGGGTCGTTCGCCGCATGCACAATCGGCACCCTGGCCGGGCAGCGGCCGTCGCCACAGGCGTCGGATGAGTTCGGCCTGTTGGGCAGCGATCCCGGCCTCGAAGATATCCGATACGAATCATTCAGCGGTGTGGCGCAGCCCGTCGCCGCCGTGCGCTGGTGGGGGCTCTCGCTGGACCTGCCCAACACCTGCGCGCCCACGCCCAATGAATTCCGGGTGGCATTCTACGCGGACGACGGCGGTGCGCCCGGGGTGCTGGCTGAGGCCTTCGTCGTTACGCCCGTCGTGCAGATAACGACTGCGGCTTTCGACTTAAATACAATTCGGCAATACGACGCGAACCTGCCGTCAAGCGTTACGCTGGCCTCGGGCTGGTTGAGCATAACGGGCGGCGACGACCCCGATTGCACTTTTTATTGGTTGCGCTCCGACACCGGTGATGACCTGCATTACCGGGAAGCCGGAACCACGGAACCGGCGCTGACGGGCAATGACCTGGCCTACTGCCTGCTGCCCTGTCCCCTCGATGTATGTGCGCCGGGACCGGTGCACACCGCGGACCAGAATGCCGATAATGCGATTAGCTTGAGCGAATTGTTGCGTGTCATTCAGTTCTTTAACAGCGGCGGTTTCGGCTGTGAAACGGATACCGAAGACGGCTATGCCCCGAATGACGCCGACCGCGCGTGTTGTCCACACGATAGTGACTATCTGGACAGTGCCGACTTTGCCATTTCACTGAGCGAATTGTTGCGCTTGATCCAGTTCCTCAATAGCGGGGGTTACACGTTCTGTATTGAAGAGGGAACGGAAGACGGTTTCTGTCCCGGCGCGACGTAGGACACGCCCATATTCGGGGCAGCCTGACAAGGCACCATGCTGCCCCGTGGTACACCCGCCGATTATTGTGCGAGCCAGCCGCCGTCCACGGCCAGGCTGTGGCCCAACACGAACCCGGCCTCCTCAGCCGCGAGGTAGAGCGTGGCGGCGGCCATGTCTTCCACGGTGCCCAGTCGGCCGACGGGGTGCAGGCTCAACGCGTAGTCGAGTGCCTGCTTGCGGGCTTCTTCCGTGTCGCCTGCCAACATGCCTTCGTGCGCCATCTCCGTCTCGGTCAGGGCCGGCAGCAGGGCATTGATGCGAATCCCCTGCGCGCCATACTCCAGCGCGGCCGTCTTGGTCAGCCCCAAGATCGCATGCTTCGATGCGTTGTACGCGCCGGCCTCGGGCATGGCGACTTCGCCCAAGGCCGAGGAGACATTGACGATGGCACCGCCGCCGCGCTTCAAGATTTCGGGTATCTGATACTTCATGCCCAGAAATACGCCACGCACATTGATCGCCATCGTCGTATCGAACTCGGCGACAGACGCTTCGGCCGTGGGGCCCGAGGCTAAGAATACCCCCGCATTGTTTACGGCAATATCCAATCCGCCG
>CAYMLC010000192.1:4448-6973 GCA_964390765.1 uncultured Nitrospirales bacterium | reverse complement strand
GTGATGGGCGAAGCCTCGCTCTATGCGCCGCAGTTGGCGGCGCTCGCCCTGGCACAGACCGGGGGCGATACCTACGAGGCGGTGATGCTGCTGCGCGCCTATCGCAGCACGCAGCCGCGTATCGCCTATGCGCGCCCCGTGCGCCCCGGTGACATGCTGGTGGTGCGCCGCATCTCGGCCGCCTTCAAGGACATCCCCGGCGGCCAGGTGCTCGGCCCCACGCTCGACTACAGCCACCGCCTGCTGCGCACCGAAGTGCTCGACGGCGAAGCCGCGGACTTTGGCGCGCTGGAAGCGGCCGAAAGCGCGACGGCAGAACCCCTGCCCGCCGTGGCCGACTGGCAGCGGCAACAAGGCCAACTCGACCCCCTGCCCGAGCACGCCGACCTGGACCCGGCCGACCTGCCCGACCTCACGCGCGCCCCGCTGCTGATGCCGCCGCCGCGTGCACAACGCCTGCAGGCACTGGCCCGCGCCGAGACCGGCGGCATCTTGGCACTGGGCTACGCGAACATGCGCGGCTACGGCGCCATCCACCCCACGGTCAACGAACTGCGCCTGGCCTGGGCCGAGGTGCGCCTCGTGCATCCGGTCACGGGCGTGGTGTTCAGCATCGGGCGCGTGCGCGTAAGCCAGGCGGAAGTGGTGAGCACCGAAATGCGCGACGGCCAGCAGAAGCTGAAGCTGGGCTTCGCCGCTACGCTGGGCTGGAACGAGGTCAAGAACATCGCGGGCAGCATGCTCGACATGGCGATGGACCTGCCCAAGCCGCACCCCGCCCACCAGGAAGAGTTCGTGCTGTACCACACCGAAGTGGTCGAATCATCGGGCTTCTGCATCCACTTCAAGCTGCCACACTACGTGACCTTCAACAGCGCGGTCGAAGCGCTGCGCAGCGCGGCCATCGCCATGGGCTGGATAAAGCCGGACAGCAGCACGAACGGGGCGCGCAAGCCCGATGCCGGACGCGAACAGCCGGCGGAGAAACGCTAGTGGCCGCGCACGCTGCCCCCCAGTCGCTCGCCGAATTGGCGCCGCCCCAGCGCGGCTACGCCTACGGCTTTCTCGATGCCTTTGCCAAGCGCGAGTTGCGCCGCCGCATGCTGAAGGCCGTCGCACTGCCGGGCTATCAGGTGCCCTACGGCAGCCGCGAATTGCCCATCGCGCGCGGTTGGGGTACGGGCGGACTGCAGGCCAGCCTCGCCCTTGCCGGACCCGACGACGTGGTGAAGGTGATCGACCAGGGGGCCGACGACTCGGTGAATGCCGCCAACCTGCGCCGCTTCATCGCGCGGATGACCGGCTGCCAGACCACGACCGACGCACGCGCGGCCACGCTGATTCAGAGCCGCCACCGCATTCCCGAAGAGCGCCTCGAACGGGGCCAGATTCTGGTGCTGCAAGTGCCCGACCCCGAACCACTGCGCGGCGTGGAAAACGACATCTCGAAGGCGCGCGTGCTGCACGCCGACCGCGACTACGGCCTGCTCTGGCTCAAGCTCTACGAGCAGCTCGTGCGTTTTGGCCGCTTCGTCACGGGGGCCTCGTATCCGGTGCTGGTGCACGGCCGCTACATGATGAGCCCGAGTCCTATCCCCCGCTTCGACAACCCGAAGCTGCACCTGGCCAAACACCTGACCATCCTGTCGGCCGGACGCGAGAAGCGCATCTACGCCGTGCCACCCTTTACCGAGGTGCGCCCGCTCGAATTCGAAGACGTGTTCTTCCAGATCGAGCGCGACGACCGCTGGCAGTGCCGCACCACGGGCGCGCGCAACAAGTTCATGAATGAGTTGCCGCAGGCCGATGGCACCACGCAGTACGAATTGAGCGACAGCGACTATGCCGACAAGCTGCGCCGCCGCGAACAGGGCGAAGCCGTGAACCTGGGGCCGACCTACTTCGACGAGCAGGGCCGCTTCTACCGGCCCGGCCTCTTGAAGGACTGACGCATGGCCCTCGCCGCGCCGCAACTGGTCACCACGCAGCCGCTGCTCGAAGCGCGCGGACTCGCGCGCCGCTACGGCGCCATCACCGCGGTCGACCACGTCGACGTGACGGTCTACCCGCAAGAGATTCTCGGCATCGTGGGGGAATCGGGCTCCGGCAAGTCGACGCTGCTGCGCATGCTGAACCTGCAAGAGCCGGCCGACGCCGGCACCTATCGCCTGCACCTGCCGGGCGTGCCGCATCAGAGCCTGTTCGAACTCGACCGCTACGCCCAACGCGAGATACACACGCGCAACATCGGCATTGTGTATCAGCATCCGCACCTTGGCCTGCGCATGTACAACACCAGCAGCGGCAACGTGGCGGAGCGCCTGCTCATCGCGGGCGAACGCCGCTATGCCACCCTGCGCGCCGCCGCCGAGAGCGCGCTCGATGCCAGCGAGTTTCCCCTCGCCCGCATGGACGACGCCCCCTTCCAACTGAGCGGCGGTATGCAGCAGCGCGTACAACTGGCCAAGGCCATCGCGCTCGAACCGGCGCTGCTCCTGCTCGACGAGCCGACCAGCGGCCTCGAC
>CAYMLC010000192.1:0-4438 GCA_964390765.1 uncultured Nitrospirales bacterium | reverse complement strand
GGCGACCGTGCTCGACACGCTCAAGCGGCTGCAGCGCGAACTGCACGTAACCATGATCCTGGTCAGCCACGACCTCGGCGTCATCCGCACCCTCGCCGACCGCGTGATGGTCATGCGCCACGGCCGCGTGGTCGAGCAAGGACTGGCCGACCAGATTCTCGAAGACCCCCAGGCCGCGTATACACAACAGCTGGTACACGCGAAGCTATGAATACACGGTCGAGAATTTTTAATACAGGCAAGCACGCGCGACCCGCACGCAACACCTTCATCCGACAAATTTACCATTTCATCATTCCTGCGAAAGCAGGAATCTATACAATTTCTGGGCCAGAACTTTGCCCGGCGCGCGCTGAGGCTACACATGCATCGTGTATCGGCCTAACGCGCCACGCCACAAACCGCCTTGGCCGACGCCTCTGCTTACGCAGGAGTAATAAGAAAATAAGCAGCAGCCTGCAGGCCCGACTAGAGGTGCCCGCATAAGATGCCGCAAGAACGCCGCCCGATGGTCTACATCCTGACCAACCGTGCAGGCGGCACGCTGTATACGGGTGTAACCTCAAACATCTATCAGCGGCTGGAACGCCATCTGCAAGGGGCTGCAAACAACTTTTCTACGCGCTACAAGACTTGCATGCTTGTATATGCCGAACCCCACGGCACAATGACTTCCGCTATTGCACGTGAAAAGCAAATCAAGAAATGGTAACGCGACTGGAAGATTGAGTTGATCGAGTCGATGAATCCCAAGTGGAAGGACCTGTTCGAGGAGTGGACGAAATGAGATGCGCAAGCAGAACGGGGCCATGCGCGATTAATCGTACGGCGCACACGTCTGTTTCCTCTATCCATCTCGTCATTCCTGCGAAAGCAGGAATCTCCCTTGAAACCGGTGCTGCGCACCAGCCGCAACACCAAGTACACTGAGAACACGAAACTACAGTGATGCACACCAGCCAACCACAAAGCGCAAAGCATAGAAATGGTCGAGATTCCTGCTTCCGCAGGAATGACGAAAAGAATGTTCTTGATGACGGAACGCGGTTGCATGCAGCCCGCACCGTTGGGACGCAGCCTGCGGAGCCGATGACATGACTGCCCCCCTCCTCCGCGTGCGCGACTACACGAAGCGCTTCGACATCCATCATCTGGGGCGTGCCATCATCGCGTTCGAAGAACTCGCGTTCGACCTGGCGCCGGGCGCGTTCATCCGGATTGCGGGGCCGAACGGCGCCGGCAAGTCCACGTTGCTGCGCTGCCTCTATCGCAGCTACCTGCCGACCCGCGGCCATGCCTGGTATGAATCCGAGCGCGGCGAGATCGACCTCGCGCATGCGGCCGACGTCGACATGGCGCTCTTGCGGCGCGACGAGTTGGGCCACGTGTCGCAGTTTCTGCGGCCGCGCCCGCGCGTGACCGCGGTCGAGCTGGTGGCCGAGCCGCTGCGCCACGGCGGCGCCAGCGTGGAAGACGCGCGCGCCCAGGCGGAGGACCTGCTCGATCGCTTTGGCCTCAAGCCCGCACTGTGGCAGGCCTATCCCACCACCTTCAGCGGTGGCGAACAGCAGAAGGTCAATCTCGCGCGCGCCCTCATCCGGCCGCGCCGGCTGCTGCTGCTCGACGAACCCACCGCCTCGCTCGACCGGCACACGCGCGAGACGATGGCCGCGCGCCTGGCCGAATTGAAACGCGCGGGCGTGGCGATGCTCGGCGTGCTGCACCACCCCGAAGATGTGGGCGGCCTCGTTGACGATGAAATTGAACTGGCGCCCATGCGCAGCGCCGACGAGGAGCCCGCGCATGTGGCTGAGTGACCTGCGCATTGTCTTGCCCGACCGCGAAATCGAGCGCGGCGCACTGCACCTGCGCAACGGCCGCATCGCCGCCATCGTCGAGGGCGCCGGCCCCGCCGAGGCCATTCGCCTGCCGGGGCTGCGTGCCTTTCCCGGCATCATCGATCTGCACGGCGACATGCTCGAGCGCGAACTGCACCCGCGCCCCGGCGCCAACATCCCGCCGGACCTGGCCCTGTTCGAGCTCGACAAGAAGCTCGCGGCCAACGGCATCACCACGGCCTATGCCGCCATCTCGTTTGCCTGGCACAAGGACGACGTGTTCCGCAGCGAAGATCTGGCGCGCGAGTTGATGGCGCTGGTCAACGATCTGCGGCCGCACCTGCTGACCGACCACTACGTGCACGCGCGCTTCGAGATTACGAATCCGGAAGCGGGCGATGTCTTGCACGACACCGTAAACAAGGGGCACGTGCACCTGGTCTCGGTGATGGACCACACGCCGGGCCAGGGGCAGTACCGCAACATCGAGGCCTATGTGCAGTTCAGCATGAAGTGGACGCGCGAGAAGCTGGGCCGCGATGTGACCGAGGAAGACGTCTACGCCTATATCGAGACCGCGCAAGAGCGTCCGAAGGCCTGGGACGCCGTGCGCAGCATCGCACGCGTTGCGCCGCAGCACGGGCTGGCGCTGGCCTCGCACGACGACGACACCCCGCAGAAGATCGACTTCATGCATTCGCTGGGCTTTACCATCAGCGAGTTCCCGGTCACGCTCGAGGCGGGCCAGCGCGCGAAGGAACTGGGCTTTCACGTGGTCATGGGCGCGCCCAACGCGCTGCGCGGCGCCTCGCACTCGGGCAATCTCAGCGCAGGCGACGCCGTGGCCGCGGGCATTGTCGATACGCTTGCCACCGACTATTACCCGCCGGCCATGCTGCACGCCGTCTATGCGCTCGAGTCGCGCGGCGTCTTGCCCGCACGCGAGGGCATCAAGTTAGTCGCCGCCAATCCGGCCGACGCGCTGGGCCTGCACGACCGCGGCGAGATCGTCGAGGGCAAGCGCGCCGACCTCTGCCTGGTCGACGAGCGCCTGCGACCGCGCGTGCGCGCCACCTTCCGCGCCGGGGTGCCCATCTACCTCGACGACTGCTTCGCGCGGCACAGCGGACTGCATGCCGCCGCGCCCGCGGCCGGCCTGGCGGAGGCGGGCGCATGACCTACGTCGCCCTGTTTCCCGAATCGCTGGCCGCACACGCCACGAAGCAACTCGGTGAAGTGCCGCTCATCCATCCGAGTTGCCGCATCGTCGACGCACACATCGGCGTGTATTGCGAGTTGATGGAAGAGACCACACTGGTCGAATCGACCTTTGGCGACTACAGCTATACCGCCGGCCACGTGAGCATCATCTACACCGACGTAGGCAAGTTCTCGAACATCGCGTCGTACGTGCGCATCAACCCGGGCAACCACCCGATGGAGCGCCCCACCCAACACCACATGACCTATCGCCGCCGGCAGTACGGCTTCGGTGAAGACGACCACGCCATCTTCGACTGGCGGCGCAGCCACCGCTGCACCATCGGCCACGACACCTGGCTCGGCCACGCGGCCACCATCATGCCGGGGGTAACGGTGGGCAACGGTGCCGTGGTGGGCTCGGGGTCGGTGGTGACCAAGGACGTGCCGCCCTACACCATTGTGGGTGGCGTGCCGGCACGCGTTATCCGCCGCCGCTTCGATGAAGCCACCGCGGCACGGCTCGAGGCGACCGCGTGGTGGGATTGGGACCGCGCTACCCTCGAGGCGCACTTCGACGACCTGCTGGATCTCGACGTGTTTCTTGAGAAGTACGCGGGCTGAAAGCTATTTCGCAGCGGCCCACGTTTCGAGCGGACTCGTGACCATGCCGGGCGTCAGCAACTGCGGCAAGACCTGCGGCGCTTCGCCGGGCAGATACAGCACATACAGCGGCACGCCACTGCGGCCGAACGACTCGAGATACGCCGCAATGGCGTCGTTGCGGTTCGTCCAGTCGCCCTTTACGTAGATAACGTCGTGGGCTTCGAAGGCCGCCTGCACCGACGCCGTGTTCAGCGCGGTGCGGTCGTTTACCTTGCACGTGATACACCAGTCCGCGGTCATGTTCACGAAGACCGGCTGGCCGGTTGCCAGGCTCTCTTCGAGATTGGCTTCGGTATAGGGCACGTAGTCGCCAAGCTCCGCGGCGGCTTCGGCCATCGGGGCCGCGCTCTGCATAAAGGGCAACAGCGCCAGTGCCGCCACCACCGACACCGCGGCCAGCCCGCGCAGGGCGATGGCGCCACCGGCCGGACCCGCCTTGCGCAACAGCCACAGCGCAAATGCCAGCACCACGAGACCCACCAGCGCCAGCAGCAGACCGTTGCTGCCCGCCTGATTCGTGAGCACCCACAGCAGCCACACCACGGTCAGATAGAGCGGAAACGCGATGAGCTCCTTGAAGGTGTTCATCCAGTTGCCCGGCTTCGGCATTACGCGGGCAAAGGCCGGCACAAACGCGATGACCAGGAAGGGCAGCGCCAGACCGAGCCCCAGCGCGAAGAATGCCGCCAGCGCGACGGCCACGCGGTCGTCGTTGCCGCCGTCGCTGTCCGCGG
>CAYMLC010000191.1:0-6994 GCA_964390765.1 uncultured Nitrospirales bacterium | reverse complement strand
CCACCTGCGCGCGACCCGGCCGGATGCGCTGGTGCTGGTCGACTATCCGGGCTTCAACCTGCGCCTGGCCAAGGCGGTGCAGCCGCTCGGCATTCCGGTCATCTACTACATCAGCCCGCAGGTGTGGGCCTGGAAAAAAGATCGCGTGCGCACGGTCGCGCAGACCGTGCGCAAGATGCTGGTCATTTTTCCGTTCGAAGAAGACTTCTATCGCGAGGCGGGTGTAGACGCAACGTATGTCGGCCATCCACTGGTGGATCACACCGCGGGCTATGCGCCGCGCGAAAGGGTGCCCGGCGATCCGCTCATCGGCCTGTTGCCCGGCAGCCGCGCACAGGAGATCGACCGGCTGCTGCCACTCCTGCTCGATACGGCGCGCGCGCTTCGCCACGATTTTCCCAACGCACGCTTTGCCACGCCCGCGGTCAACGCCGCGCGTGCCGCACAGGTCGCGCGTATCGCCCATGGCTTTCCGCTGCTCGTGCGCGAGGGGGGCATGTACGACGTGCTGAGCAGCGCGCGCTGCGCCCTCGTCGCGTCGGGCACGGCCACGCTGCAGACCGCACTGTTTCGCGTGCCAATGTGTATTGTCTACCGCGTGAACCCGATGACCTATTGGCTGGCGCGCCGGCTGGTGGACATCGAACACATCGGTATGGTTAACATTCTGGCGCAACGGCGGCTGGTCCCCGAGTTCGTTCAACACGAGGCCACGCCGCAGGCACTGCTGGGCGCGGCACGCACCCTTATCGAAGACACCCCCGAACGCAACGCGATGTTGCAGGGGTTCGACGAGGTGCGCGCGCGCCTGGGCGACGGTGGCGCATCGCAGCGCGCGGCGCGCGAGATTCTTACCCTCCTTGATGGCGGCCCTGTGTGACGCATGTCCGACAAGCTCTACATTTTCGACGCGATGAACTTCGCCTTTCGCAGCTACTACGCGATCAAGGCGGGGCTGACCGACCAGCACGGGCGGCCGACGAACGCGGTCTTCGGCTTTGCGCGCATGCTGGTGAAGCTGCTGCGCGAGCACGAGCCCACCCACGTGGCCGTGGTCTTCGATGCGCCGGGCGATACCTTTCGCACCGAAACCTATGCCGAGTACAAGGCAACGCGCCGCGAGACGCCGCAGGACCTGCTGGACCAGTTCCCGATCATCGACGAGTTGATGGAGGCGATGAATCTGCCGCGCTTCTCGATTGCCGGCGTCGAGGCCGATGACGTGATGGGCTCGCTTGCGGTGCTGGCGGCGCGCGAGCAGGTGGACTGTGTGCTGGTGAGCGGCGACAAGGACCTGCTGCAACTGGTAAACGGACACGTGCGCGTGTTCGACCCGGCCAAGGGCGACAACGGCCTGTGGTACGACGCCGACGCGGTGCGCGAGCGCTTTGGCGTGGGGCCGGAGAATGTGGTGGATGCCCTGGCGCTGATTGGCGACACGGCCGACAACGTGCCCGGCGTGCGTGGCATCGGCGATAAGACGGCGAAGAAACTGCTCGAGCAGTACCAGTCGCTCGATGGCTTGTACGAGAACATCGATGCGCTGAAGGGCAAGCAGAAAGAGCGGCTGCTGGAAGACAAGGAGCAGGCCTATTTCAGCCGGGAACTGGTGACCATCAAGACCGACGTGCCCATCGAGCGCTCGGTCGAATCGCTGCGCCGTGAACCGCCCGAACGCGAGCGCCTGGTGCAGGTGCTGCAAGGCCTCAGCTTCCACGCACTGCTCGACGAGTTGTACGGCGACAACGACCCGCTCGAAGTCGAGCCCGAATACACGCTCGTCTTGACCAGGCAGCATCTGGACGACGTGTGCGCGGCGATGCGTGCGGCCGGCTACTTCGCCATCGATACCGAGACCGACAGCCTCGACGCGATTCGCGCGCGGCTGGTCGGGGTCTCGCTGGCGGCCGAGCCCAATGTGGCCTACTACATCCCCGTCGACCACGCGCTGGAATCCTATGCCGCGGCCAGCGGCGCGGAAGGCGGTACGGAATTCAGCGCGGCCGAAGCCATCGATGCGCTGCGCGGTATCGTCGAAGATGCGGCGCTCGGCAAGGTGGGGCACAACATCAAATACGATTTGAACGTGCTGGCGGGCGCCGGGCTGGCGTTGCGCGGCATCCAGCAGGACACGCTGGTTGCAAGTTATTTGACAGACCCGGGAAAGCTGCGGCACAATTTAAACGACTTAAGCCTCCAGTATCTCCGTCGGAGGTTGACTCCCATCAGCGCGCTGATTGGGAAAGGCGCCAAGGCTCTCACCTTCGACCAGGTTCCCATAGACCAGGCGGCGCACTATGCCTGCGAAGACGCGGATGTGACGCTGCAACTGGACGCCCTCTTCCGCCCGATGCTGCACGAACGCCAGCTCGAGGCCCTGTGGGCAGACGTCGAACGTCCGCTGCTGGATGTGCTGGCGCGTATGGAGCGCCGCGGCATCGCGCTGGACACCGAACATTTCGAGGCGCTGCGTGAAGAAGTGACCACGCGCCTTGCTACCCTGGAACACGAGATAGTTGAACTGGCGGGCGTCCCCTTTAATGTGAATTCGCCCAAGCAACTGCAGGGCGTCCTTTTCGATACCTTGGGACTGAAGCCGGTGCGCAAGACGAAGACCGGCTATTCGACCGACGTGGATGTGCTCGAGCAGTTGGCGCTGGAACACCCGCTGCCCGAAAAGCTGCTGGAGTACCGCATGCTCGAAAAGCTGCGGGGCACCTACGTCGCGGCATTGCCGAAACTGGTCAACCCCGACACGGGACGGGTACACAGTTCATTCAACCAGGCGGTGGCGGCTACGGGGCGCCTTTCGAGCAGCGACCCGAATTTGCAGAACATACCGATCCGCACCGAGCTGGGCCGGCGCATCCGGGAAGGCTTCGTGCCCGCCCGCGGCTGGCGGCTCATCTCCGCCGATTACTCACAAATTGAATTGCGAATACTGGCGCACCTTTCGGGCGACGAAGCGCTGTGCGCGGCCTTTGCGGCCGGCGCGGATATTCACCGCGACACTGCCGCACGCGTGTTCAAGGTGGCGGCGGAAGACGTGCAGCCCGAGATGCGCCGCCAGGCGAAGGCCGTCAACTTCGGCGTGGTGTATGGCATCAGCGCGTTTGGGCTGGCGCGCAACCTGGGCATTGCCCGGGGCGAGGCACAGGCCTTTATCGATGCCTACTTCGCCACCTACCCCGGGGTGCGCCGCTGGCTGGACGCCACGGTAGAGCAGGCGCGTGAGCAGGGTTATGTGACCACGCTGCTGGGCCGCCGCCGCTACCTGCCCGAACTGCGCAGCGCGGATGTGGCCACACGGCGCGGTGCCGAGCGCGCAGCGATTAACACGCCGGTGCAGGGCAGTGCGGCCGACATCATCAAGCTGGCGATGGTTCGGCTGGACCAGGCACTGCACACGGCCACGGGGGCCGCGGGCGAAGCGGCGCTGCTGCTGCAGGTGCACGACGAGTTGGTGGTGGAGGCGCCGGCAGCGGCCGCGGAGGAAGTGGCCAGCATGATGCAGACTCAGATGGAACAGGCGGTGTCGCTCGACATTCACCTGAAAGTAGACGTGGGCATTGGAGACAACTGGGCCGAAGCGCACTAGGCAGGTGCGCGTATACGCCCCAACCCAACGCGGGTCCGCGCCAGGGTGGCCCCGACAACGCGATCAGCAACCAAAGAGGTAGGACATGTCCGAACGTATGCAAGGACAACGTGGCGGCGGTCAGCGCCGCGGGCAGAAGCGCCAGGGTGGCGGACCCAACAACCGGGGCAACCAGGGCAACCAGGGCCGGCCGAACAACCGCGGCCAGCAGCGGCGGCCACACCACAAGAAGCCGCCCGTGCTGGATGTGGAGAATGAAGAATATGAACCCTCAGGCGACGGGCCTGAGATTGCGATACGCGAACTGAAACAGATGAACATGCCGCAACTGCTCGAGACCGCCAAGGAACTCGACATGGAAGAAGTGGGCGGCATGACGAAGCAGGACCTGATCTTCGCGATCCTGCAGAAGAGCCTCGAGAATGCCGGCTCGGTGCTGGGCGATGGCACGCTCGAGATTCTGCCCGACGGCTTCGGCTTTTTGCGGTCGGCCGACTACTCGTATCTGCCGGGCCCCGACGACATCTACGTGTCGCCGTCGCAGATTCGCAAGTTCGGCTTGCGCACCGGCGACAATGTGACGGGCCACGTGCGCCCGCCGAAAGAGGGCGAACGCTACTTCGCGCTGTTGCGCGTGGAGAGTGTGAACGGCGAGAGTCCGGCGGTGGCGCGCGAGCGTCTACTCTTCGACAGCCTGACGCCGCTGCACCCGAACGAGCGCCTGCGCCTCGAAACCGGCCCGAAAGATGTGGGCATGCGCATCATGGACCTGATCGCGCCCATCGGCAAGGGGCAGCGCGGCCTCATTGTGGCGGCGCCGTTTACCGGCAAGACCGTGCTGCTGCAAAAGGTGGCCAACAGCATCGCCAACAACCACGAAGAAGTCAGTGTCATCGTACTGCTCATCGACGAGCGCCCGGAAGAGGTGACCGATATGGCGCGCTCGGTGAATGGCGAGGTCATTGCCTCGACCTTCGACGAGCCGCCCGAACGCCACGTGCAGGTGGCCGAGATGGTGATTGAGAAGGCCAAGCGTCTGGTCGAGCACAAGCGCGACGTGGTCATCCTGCTGGATTCGATCACACGCCTCGCACGCGCCTACAACACCATCGTGCCCTCGAGCGGCAAGGTGCTGAGTGGTGGTGTCGACTCGAACGCGCTGCAGCGTCCCAAGCGTTTCTTTGGCGCGGCCCGCAAGATCGAAGAGGGCGGCAGCCTGACCATTCTGGCGACGGCGCTGGTCGATACCGGCAGCCGCATGGACGAGGTGATCTTCGAGGAGTTCAAGGGCACGGGCAACATGGAGATCCACCTGGATCGCCGCCTGATGGAGAAGCGTATCTTCCCGGCGATGGACGTGCAGAAGTAGCGCACGCGCCGCGAAGAGTTGCTGCTGGCCGAAGAAGAGCGCCAGCGCATCTGGCTGTTGCACCGCGTGCTGAGCCCGCTGGATACCCTCGAAGCCACAGAACTGTTGATCGAGAAGCTGAAGAAGACCAACAGCAATGCCGATTTCCTCGCGATGATGCAGAAGATGTAGCGCCCGACCACCGGCCATTTTCCGGGCATCTGCCATGTGCTGGCGGGTGCCCGTTTTCTTTTGGGGGCCCCGCCCGCAGCGGTGCCGGGGGGGTAGCCAAAACCGCCTTTACCTGCTATGCTCCGAACCTATGCCGGTGGGCTGTGTGGACACACCGGTTGGGCGCCGTGCAATGTGGCGCGTGATCTTGAAAGCGGGGTAGATGGCGCAGTTTGCGGAAGGCTGCGGCCGGATACGCAGGCGCGGTGTGGCGCTTGCGCGGCGGCCGTTGGTGTGGGTGCTGGTAGCGCTGGCCGGTCTGGCGCAGGCGGCCAGTGCCCAGGTCGTGCCCGAGCGCGGCGAAGAGATGCCCACGCCCCCGCCGGCCGAGCCCATTACCCTGGCCCGCGCCACCCCCGACTTGGCGCTGGCCAGTCTGCCCGAAGGCCGTGTGTTGGGCCGGGGCCGCCTGCAGTTGGAGCAGCGTGGCTGGGCGCCCCCGCCGCTCGATTGTGCCGTGACCCCCACCCTGCATCCGCACGCACGCGCCGCCATGGCCGGGCGCGCGGCCGACGACCGGCTGCTGGTGCTGTTGACCGATGCCGCCGGCAGCACCCTGGCGCGGGTGGCGGTCGACCAGTTGCCGGCCCATGCCCTCATCGAAGCGGGCTATGTGCGCAGTGTGCAGATGTGGGACGGCGCCGTGCTGGGCATTCTCGAGCCGGGTCCGCTGATCACGGCACGCGCGGGCGCATTGCTGGGGCCGCTGACCACGCGGCTGGCCCGGGCCTATCCGCAGGCACATTGGGATGGCGTGCCACTCGCCCTGTTGCGCACCGTCTATACCGCGGGACCTGAAGACGCGGCCCCGCCCCGGGCCATGGTGCGCGCTGCCCTCGAGCATGCGGCCCGTCCCTACAGCGCGTTCTGGAGCGCACCCGAGCGCCTGGCCAGCATGGCACTGCTGGCAGCCGTGGCGCAGGAAGATGGCGATACCGTGCGCGTGACGTTCGACGCCTTGTTGCGGCGCGGCGCGCCGGCGGCCCAATTGGAAGCCGCGGCGCGCGTGTCGGCGTGCGCCCTGAAGGACGACCGGCTGGCCCAGGAACTGCTCGCGCGCGCCGAGGCCCTGGCGCATGCGCCTGCCGGCGCCGCCCACACCCCCGCGGTGACCGGGCCGGGCGCCTGGCGTGCCATGGCCGAACACCATTTTGCGGTGGATGGCGACCTGGCCGCGACGCGGGCCGCCTTGGCCGCGGCGGAAGCACGCATGACCAGCAGCACGGACTGGCTGGCGCGTGCGGAGTGGGCCTATGCGCGCGGCATCCATGGGCCCGAACGTGCCGAGGCCGACTTGCTGGCGGCGGAAAAGCGGGCCCGCAGCGCGCTCGACTGGGTGCAATGCGCGCGCGCCTGGAAGCATTTGTTCGACAGTACGCCCGATGTGCGCCGCGCCGTGGGCGAGGCGGTGGCGCGCGCGGACGACACGGGCGCATGGCGCCTGCTGGCGGAACTGTATGCCCTGGTGCTGGAAGAGCCGGCGGCCGCGCACGAGGCGCTGGAGAAGGCGCGGCAGCAGGCGCGCGGCGTGGGCGATTGGCTGTTGTGCGCGAAGACGGCCAGCCGCCTGGGCTATGGCGAGGCCGTGGTGGATGCCTGGCTGACGCAGGCACTGGCCGATGCGGAGAATGCGCCCCAGCTCTTGCAGGTGGCCGAGCAGCGCTGGGCTCTGTTGCGCGACCGCGCGGGGGCCGAGGAATTGTTGGCGCGTGCCCAGCAGACCGATGGCTTCGACCGCGCCCTGGTCTCGACGGCCGAGCGCTATCTGCGCTTCTTCGACGATGAGGAGGAGGCCGAGTCGTTGTTGCACTTGGCCG
>CAYMLC010000190.1:0-7002 GCA_964390765.1 uncultured Nitrospirales bacterium | reverse complement strand
GAACGACTCGAACACGCGCTGCAAAATAGCATCCGGGGTGGTCTCGCCGGTAACTTCGCCCAAGGCATCGAGTGCCGCGCGTACGTCGAGCGCCAGAAATTCGGGCGAAGCGCCCGCCGCCGCGCGCGCCGCCAACACATGGTCGCGGGCGCGGCGCACGCTGTCTTCCTGATGCTGGCGTGTCAGCATGGCGGCGCCCACATCGCCCGGCCGCGTGTCCGCCAATGCACTGGCCAGTGCGGCTTCGAGTTCGGCGAGGCCTTTGCCCGTGGTCGCCGCGCATCGCAACGCGGCCTCGGGCGCCCGCGGCAACTCCGGCATGGCGGCGTCCGGCGCCAGGTCGCTCTTGTTCATCGCGAGCACCACCGGGCAGCCGGCTTGCGCTATCGCCTCGGCCACCACACCGTCTTCGGGATGGCCCGGCGCGTCGGCCGCCACCACCAGCACCGCCAGCGCCGCATCGCGCAGGGCCTCGCGCGCGCGTTCGACACCGATGCGCTCGACCGTATCGCCGCTCTCGCGCAGGCCGGCCGTATCGATCAGCCGTACGGGCAGCCCGCCCAGCGACGCCTGCTCTTCCAGGCGGTCGCGCGTGGTGCCGGCCTCCGGCGTCACGATGGCGCGCTCGTGGCGCAGCAGCGCATTGAACAGACTCGACTTGCCCACATTCGGCCGGCCGATGAGCGCCACGCTGGCGCCCTCGCGCAGCAGGCGCCCCGTGCGCGCGGTCTGCAGCAGCGCCGTACAGCGCGCGGCCACGGTATCGAGCGCCTGCAACAGTGCATCGTCAATGAGTTCCGGCAGGTCGTCTTCGGGGAAATCGACGGCCGCTTCGATGCGGGCGAGCGCCTGCATCAGTTGTTCTCGCAGTGCCTCGATTTCGCGCGAGAGGGCGCCCCCGGCCGCGGCCTGGGCCGCGCGCAGACCCGCCTCCGTGTGCGCCTGCACCGTGTCGAGCACGGCCTCGGCCTGCACCAGGTCCAGCCGTCCGTTCAGAAAGGCACGCAACGTGAACTCGCCCGGGCGCGCCAGCCGCGCGCCGCCCGCCAGACAGCGCGCCACGATGGCGCGCAGGCTGACCGAGCTGCCGTGCGCGTTGACCTCGGCCACGTCTTCGCGCGTGAAGCTGTGTGGCGCACGCATGAGGTGCAGCAGCACCTCGTCGATCGGGGCGCCCGCAGAGTCGATGACATGCCCATAAAAAATGCGGCCGCGCCCAACACGTGGGTCGCGGCCGTGTGCCGATCGAAAGCAGCCCGCGGCGATAGCGATGGCCGCCGGGCCGCTCAGCCGTACAATACCTACGCCACCTTCGCCGGGCGGCGTTGCAATCGCGACGATCGTGTCGTCGTGGTCAGCTGTTCTCACCGGCGTCGACACCGGCGGCCGGTTGTTCGCTGCCGGCCCCGCTGCCCTTCCCGCGCCGGCGTGTGCCGCGCCGCGTGGCCGAGCGCCGCGGCCGGCGTCCGCCCGTGTTGCCGCCGTTGTTTGCGTGTTCAGTATCGCTCTTCGCTTTGGCACGTTCCGCTTCTTCGTGCGCGCGAGCATCTTCGCCGGTGTGCGCATCTTCGCCGGTGTGCGCGTCTTCGCCCGTGTGTTCGGGTGCGTCATGATCGGGTGCGTCGTGTTCGGGTGCGTCGTGTTCGGGCGCGTCGTTTTCGGGCGAGGTGTACTCGGGGGCTTCGTGCGCGGCCACGTCGTCCGGCGCGTCGGCGTCGTAAGCATCGTCCGGGTCTACGTCGGACGCGCGCTGTTCGGCCTCCGAATCGTGGCGCGGCTCAAAACCGTCCTCGTGGTCCCCGTCGCGCCGGCGGCCGCGTCCGCCGCGGCCACCACGCTCGCCCCGGCTGCCTTCGCCTCCGCGGCGGCGGCGAGGGGGCCGGCTGTCTGCGCCATCCTTCGGCGCAATAACCACGGTGCGAAACAGGGCGTCGCCCAGGCTGAAGGTGCGCACCTCTTCGTCTTCGGCCAGCGCCATATGGATAACGCGGCGCTCCTGCGGGCTGAGCGGCTTCAGCCGCACTTCGCGGCCCGTGCGCTTGGCGCGTGCGGCCATGTTCTCGGCCATCTCGCGCAGGCTTTCCTTGCGCCGCGCGACATAGCCCTCGACATCGACCACGAGGCGCTCGGTATTCTCCGCGCTGTCGCTGCCATTGGCGGCGATGCGGTTAATCAGATACTGCAGCGCGCTGAGGTTGCGGCCCTTGCGGCCAATCAGCAGGCCACCGTCTTCCGAGGCAATCTCGAGCAGGGCCGCGTCTTCATCGCGCCGGAAGCTCACATCCGCCGCGAGGCCCATCTTGCGCACCACCTCTTCCAGCAGCGCCGCGGCCTCGCGTCCTTCCGCTTCCGTCAAGGGGCGATAGCTCTGCGCCTCTTCGTCGGCACTTCTTGCGGCACCTCCCGCATCATCGCCGACGCTGGCGGCGGGCCCTTCGTCGCGCGCACGCGGCGCATCATCGCTGCCGCGGCCCCGGTTCCGGCGGCCCCCGCGACGGCGCGGCCTGCGGCGCTCGCCACCGCTGCCGTCATCCGTGTCTTCGCCGCCGCGCGTCTCGTCGCGTTCGCGGCGGGGCCGTTCGCTGCGCGCCTCGGCCTTTTCCGGGCGCCGGCTCTCGTTCCGGCCGCGCTCTTCGCGGGGCGCGGCGTCGGCCGTCGCGGCCTCACCCGCTTCCTGGTCCGCGCCACCGTTTCGGCGGCCCCCGCGGCGCCGGCGGCCCCCGCGGCTGCGTCCGCCGCGTGCGCCTTCGTCGCGGTCCTCATCACGACCCCGGCGCGGGCGCACCGCTCCGATGCCCTCTTCGCCGTGGTCGAGTGAAGAGGCGCTCTGGGGCAAGTGGGCCACGCTGATGCGTACACGCACATCGCGCGCGCCCATGCCGAACAGTCCCCGGCTGCCCTCGTCCAGCACTTCGATCTTTTCGACTTCATGCATTTCCACGCCCAGTTGGGCGAGGGCCTGGTTGATAGCCGCTTCGCGCGTTTTCGCGCTGCCTTCTGCGGTGTGCATAGTGCTGAGAAACTCCCTTTCGGCCGTGTGCGCGGCCGGTTTCCCGTTACGACCGTTACTTGCCTCGGGCGGGCCGCTTGCCGGGCGCGTCGGTAGTGCGCTGGCGCTTCTTGCGCTCGGTGCGCGCTTCGCGCGCCTGCTTGCGCTTACGTTGTTGCGCGGCCGTGTAGAAGTGTTTCGAGCCCTTCGCGGTCTTCTCCGGTTTTTCTTTTGGTACCAATTCCACCTTGTAGAAGTGCATGCCGTAGTTTTGCGCAATGCCCAACAGGGTGCTGGTGAAGATATACAAATTCAAGCCAGCCGCCATGTTGTACGTGACCAGCGCAATGAACACCGGCATCACATTCATGATGATCTTCTGTTGCGGGTTCTGTGCCGCCGCCGTGGTGGGCATCAGCTTGGTGCTGATGAGCATGACTACGCCCACGAGAATTGGCAGCAGATTGAACGAGTCGATCGGGTCGGCGCCGAACGGAAGCGGAATGGAGAACGGCAGCGTGAACAGCCGGTCCGGTTCCGACAGGTCTTCGATCCAGCCGAAGAACGGTGCGCGCCGCAGTTCATAGGCGCTCCACAGCATGCGGTAGAGCGCGAAGAACACGGGCATCTGCAACAACATGGGCAGACAGCCGCCGAGTGGATTCACGCCATAGCGCGAATACATCTCCATGGTGCGCTTCTGAAACTCTTGCTGGTCGTCGCCGCACTCTTTCTTGATGGCTTCCATCTCGGGCGCGAGCAACTGCATCTTGCGCATGCTCACCATCATGCGCCAGGTGAGCGGGAACATGATGAGGCGCACCAGCAAGGTCAACGCGATAATGGCGACGCCGTAGTTGGCCCAGACGTTGCCATGGAACCAGTTCAAGATGCCGAGCAGCAGCTTGGCGAACCAGTCCATAAAGGCGAACCAGGTGAAGAATTCGAGCGTGTGGTCGAGTCCCGGCCACGCCGCCTGCAGCGTCTCGAGGTGCGTCGGCCCCATGTAGATCAGGAAGCTGCGCGTATCGGTTGTCTGCGGGGCCAGCTCGAAGCGCGGCACGGCCAGGCCCACGCGGAAGCCATCGAGCGCGGTGTTGGCCCAGCCCAGGCTCTGCTCGAACTCGGGCTTCATGGCCACCACGAAGTAGGCGCTCTTCACCGCGACAAAGTCGGGCGCGCGCACCTGCTTGGCGTAGCGCGTGCCCGGCTCGGGTTCGCCCAGGTTCGCCGTCGGGTTGTGTGTGTTCTCCTCTTCCTTGCGCCACATAAACTCCTGCGGCAGTCCCTTGCCTTCATCGCCGGAAGTGACATTCGGCCCCCACACCACCGAATAGGCCGGCACCACCATGTCCATGCCCAGGCGCTTGGGGTTCGGCTGTAGGTTGGTATAGCGCACGTCCATCGCGAGGACGTGGCTCATGTCCGGCTGAAAACGATATTCCTTTTCGATGCGCGCCACCTCGGGCACGGTGATACGGAAGGTCACCCCGTTGCCCTCGGGTGCCAGGGCCGCTTCCCAGCGGCGCGTGTTCAGTGCCTCGCCCAAGGCGTCTTCGGCAAAGCGCAGGCCCAGCGGATACACCGGCTGCGCGACAGCTTCGGCGGGCTGGGGCACCAGTTGCCTGCTGTCGCGGCCCTCTTCGCCGATGATGACCGTGGCGCCCGTCAGCCGCGCACCGATGCGCGTGAAGGTCAGTTCCAGCTCATCGCTGCGCAGGGTGAAGGTGTCGTCTTCGGTGGGTGTCGCTTCGGGCGGCAGCTTGCCCGCCACTTCCGGGTCTACCGGGGTGGCCGGTTCGGTGGACGGCGGGGCCGGTGTCGCGCCGGGCAGCGCCTCGCCTTCGGTGGCTTCGGGCGCCGTGGTCTGAGGCGGGGGCGCGGTCGGCCCGGCGAAATAGAGGAAAGCCATGAGGCCCGTGGTGAAGACCAGCACCACCAGCATCTGGTAGCGCAACATGTCCGAGCTTTGGCGTTTGTTCAGCAAGAGGAACGGGTACTCCGGAAAGCGTTAGCGGACCTTGGCCGTCGGGCGCTCGCGCGGGGGCACGGGGTCGTAGCCGCCGCGGCAGAAGGGCTGGCAGCGCAAGATGCGCCAGACGGCCATGCCCGTGCCGCGCAGGGCGCCATACTCGGTGATGGCCTCCACGGCATACTGCGAACAAGAGGGGTAGAAGCGGCAGTGTGCGCCCAGTAACGGCGAGAGCCACCGCTGATAGAGCCGGATAAGGGCTACAAGCACTCTACCCACGAGGTTGATTATCCATGCAGCAGCTTGCCCGCGCGCAGGGCGCTGGTCAGGGCGGCGTCGCACTCGGCGTGGCTCATGGCGGCCGCCTCCGGCTTCGCCATCACCACCACGTCTCCCGGCCGCGCGAACGCGCTGCGGTGCCGGCGAAAGAATTCGCGCACGTAACGCTTCACGCGGTTGCGCACCACGGCCTTGCCGACACGCCGCGACACCGCCAGCCCGAGGCGCGGCCCTTCAGCCGCGGCGGGGGCCACCACACAGGTGAAGCCCCGGCTGTGATAGCGGCGGCCGCGCTTGAAAGCGGCGTCGTACTCGCGCTTTTTGCGCACACGTGCCGCGCGCGGCAGGCCGTGTGTCGTTGCGCCGGGCTGCGGGCCCTGCATAACTATCAGGCGCTCAGGCGCTTGCGGCCTTTGCGCCGGCGGTCGTTGATGACGCGGCGGCCACCGACGGTGGCCATGCGGGCGCGAAACCCATGTACGCGCTTACGGCGAATATTCGACGGTTGAAACGTCCGTTTCACGGGACTGATCTCCTGAAGGTGGTGTTTGCTGGGCCGGGGGGCGCTTGCCCGCGCCCGCGGCCAGGGCGGCAACGCGGCGCCCAAAGGGGAAGCGTATACCCGCTAAGCTGGCGACGATACACTGTTTATGCAAGGCCAGTCAATGCCTGCTTGGATTGCGCGGCACACGGGGTGCTAGCATCCCGCGCAACCCATTAGGCTTCGCACCTGTGCCGCATCTCGCCAGCATACCCCCTGTACGCGCCCGATGAACGCGTCGAATCTCATGCCGCTGCGTGGCTCCGCGCTGGCCCTCTGGCTGTGTGCACTCTTTCTGATGGTGGCGGCGCCGCTGTACTGGCGCAGTCTCGAGCTGCCCGACGAGCGCCGCATCCCCCGGGCCTACGAAAACGCCGAACTCTATGAGCGCGTCTATCCGGCCGCCGAGTTCTACCGCGCCGAAGTACTGGCCGGGCGCCTGCCCCTTTGGAATCCCTATACGCGCTGCGGCACGCCCCACCTGGCCGACCCGCAACACGCCACCTGGCAGCCGCTCTCGCTGCTCTGGCTGGTGGCCGACACGCGGCGCGCGCTGGCCCTGCATGGGTTCGCCTGCCTGTTCGGCATGGGCCTCACCTTTCTGCTGTTCGCCCGCGCCCTCGACGTGCGCTACGGCGCGGCCCTGCTCGGCGCGGTGGCCTATGCCTTCTCCGGCACGGCCGCCGCCGCCCTCTCGCTACCCGAGGTGGCCGCCACGCTCGTCTGGGCGCCGGTGCTGTTCTGGGCGCTGCTGCACTATGTGCGCGTGGCCACTTGGGCGGGTATCGCGCTGGCGGGTCTGGCGCTGGGCCTGCTGTGGCTGGCGGGTTCGGTGGCGGCCGCGCTCTTCTTCACCCTCGCGGCCGCGGGCTTCGTCGCCTGGCGCATCCGGTTCCGCCCGCGCCGCCTGCCCGGGCCCCGGCCCACCGCGGCCGGCGTGGGGGCCGCGGCCCTTATCGGCGTGGGTATCGCGGCCGTGCAGTGGGCGCCCGCGCTCATCTGGTATGCGGGGCGGGCGCAGCCGCTCGAGGCGCTCTTGCGCTTTGAACTGCTGGGCGTGGTGCCGGCGCGCCCCTTCGACCTGCTGACGCATCTGCTCTACGCCGCACCCACCACGCTCGAGCGCGCCGCCGACACCTTGCCCCGCGTGGGCTATGCCGGCGTGGCGCCGCTGCTCATGCTGCCGGCCGCCTTCTTCGACCGCAGCCACCGGCGCGAGGC
>CAYMLC010000189.1:0-7006 GCA_964390765.1 uncultured Nitrospirales bacterium | reverse complement strand
CGGTATCGACCGCCGGCGAAGTGAAGGGTATCGAGCGCTTCGTCGATGCGCCCGGCCAGGTGCGGCTGAGTGTGTCGCTGCATGCGGCGAACGATGCGCTGCGCGACCGGCTGGTACCGCTGAACCGGCGCTTTCCACTGGAGCGGCTGCGTCAGGCCATCGACGCGTATCAGGCGGCAAGCGGCCGCCAGGTAACGCTGGAGTGGACGCTGCTCGACGGGGTGAACGACACGCCCGAGCACGCCGCCGAACTGGTGACGTTTATCGACCGGCGCAAACTCTTTGTCAACCTGATTCCGTGGAACCCCGTGGTCGGCATCGACTATCGGCCCACGCCCATGGCTGCCGCCAAGCGCTTTCGCGATGTGCTGGTGCGCGCCGGTGTGAACGCAACCTTGCGCGCGGAAAAGGGGCAGGACATCGACGCAGCGTGTGGGCAACTGCGCCGGACACAGGGCGCGGCCTAGCGCTGACGCGCGCCGGGGCCCAGCTCGGCTTCGACCGATTCCTGCAGCGCGTTGAGCGTGGACTCGACCTGCAGGCGCGCGCTGGCCACGGTCGCCTCGTCTTCGTCGGCGGGCGGCGCGATGGGCGCGCCATAGGCGATGCGGTGGCGGCCGAAGGGGCGCGGCACGATGAAGCGGTCCCAGCTGCGTAGACGCCACGCGGGTGCCGCCGCCACCGCCATGGGCACGATAACGGCGCCGGTGCGCGCGGCCAGCCGCACCACGCCGGGCTTCGCCTCGCGCCGCGGACCGCGTGGGCCATCCAGCGTCCAGCCGACCAATACGCCGGCCTCGAGCACACGCTGCAGGCCGTCAAGTGCCTCGGCGCCGCCCTTCGAACTGGAGCCGCGCACCGCCTCGAGACCGAGGCTGCGTACCGCGCGCGTGACCAACTCGCCATCGAAACTGAAGCTGGTCAGCGTGTGCCAGCCCGTGTTGCGGTGGTGGCCGCCGGCGAGTGCCAGCGTCTCGTGCCAGATGGCGAGGATGACGGGACCGCGCGCGCGGGCCGCGTGGAAGGCCTCGGCACCGGTGCGCTCGCAGCGGCAGGTCGCGATGATGGCGCGCAGGAGCCACGCGAGCAGCCGCGGTACCACGGCAAGTGTGAGCCGCTGGCGCGGCGTAAAGACCTTGGGGCTGTCGTAGCGGACTTCGGGAACGCGTGCCGTCACCGCTGCTCCAGACTACGCACGATCTGATAGACGACGCGCGTGCGCGGCGTGGGCAGCGAGGCCAGTTGCGCCCGGCGCAGAATCTCGCCACTGATCGCGTCGATTTCAGTGCGGCGGCTGGCACGTACGTCCTGCAGCATCGAACTGATATTTTCCGCCGTCTTCTCGCACAGCGCTTCCGCCTGCTCGACCAGGCTGCCCGCAAAGCGGTAGCCCTCGGTGGCTGCGACCTTGGCCGCCTCGACCACCAGGTCGCGCATCAACTGGCGCGCCTCCTTGATTTTCAGCAGCTGGCCGTTGGGCACGCCCAGGATCGCGGACAGGGGATTGATGCCCGCGTTGAGCGTCGTCTTTTCCCAGATGAGCTGGCCGGGGCTGTCGGTTACGTCGACTTGAAAGCCGGCGGCCGACAGCGCCTGTTGCGCGTGGTCGGTGGGGCAGGAGGTCCAGGCGCCGAAGGCGGTCTCGCCGCTGGCCACGTGGCGCACATGGCCGGGCCCCAGCAGGGTGGCGGCTTCCGTTGTGGCGCCGGCCAGCACCCGCGCGCTGCCCACCAGCGCGCACAACCCCTCGACATTGCCCAGACCATTCTGCAGGCTGAGCACCGGAATCTCGGCCGGGAAGCGCAGCGAGCCGGTGTCGTAGGCCTTGGTCAAGACGATGGCCACATCGGCGCCGTTGGGCACGCTGAGCGAGACCTGCGGCCGGGCCGTGATGACCCCGCCATCGCTCTCGATCTTGATGCCTTCTTTTTCGAGCACTTCGGCCCGGTCGCCCCGGTGATCGACCAGGTAGGTCTTTGCGCCGCTCTGTGCCAGACGCGCCGCAAACAGGCAGCCCATGGCACCGGGCCCCACAACCGCGATCTTCATAGCTCTGCTTCCCCGTTCCGCTTTACTGCAACGAGCGTACCCAGGCGCCCGAAAAGGCTGCCTCGCGTTTCAGCTCTTCCGCAACCGCCTGTGCCGCGGCGCGGGTCTCATAGCCGACAAAGATGACGCGGAAGTAGGCGCCGTCTTCGGAGCGTACAATCTCGGGGCGCAGACCCTCGCGGTCGAGCAGTTGCGCGCGCAGGTCCTGCGCCTGCGATTCCCGCGTGAAGGCACCCACTTGCACGCCCCATGCGCCCCGTCCGGTGGGGCGCTGGACCGGTGGCGGTGCGGTGGCTATGGGCGGCGCTTCGGGCGACAGGTCGGCGTCGATATCGTTACGCGCGGCCGGTGGCGCAGGCGATTGGCTGGCCGGGGGCGGGCTGGTTTCGGGTGGCGCCGGGGCAATAGGGGGCGCCGGGGCTTCGGGCATCTCGGGCGGGGCGGGTGGCTCGGCCGGGGCCGGTGTGCCAGGGGCCTCGCCTGCGGTGGCGCCCGAAGCATCTTCCGCCGTGGGGGGGCGGTTCTCGCCGGGGAAAGGCGTGGGCCGGAAGGGTCGCGGCTGCCCCGGGCGTGCGCCCTGGGCGCCCTCTTCACGCGGCGGCTCGACGCCAATTTGCCCGGTGCTGGCGGGCCCGCCGGCGGGCGGTTCCACTTCGACGGCTGCCGTGTCGGCATCGGAATAGCGCTGATACTTGCCGACCGGTATGCCGAGCAGAAACAGCATGAGCGCGAGCAGCAAGGTCACGCAGATGCCAATCACCAATTGGCCCGGCGTGAACTCCGCCGTGATGCGCTCGGCGTCGTAGCTGCGTTTGCGGGACCTAGGATGCGGCATGCCCGGATTCCGCGACAGCGCCGGAGGGCGCCTCGTCTGCATCGGTTGCGCTGGTATCTGGTTCTTGTTCGGCCGCGGCCGGCGCTTCCTCGGTGGCTTCAGCCGCCTGCAAATGCTCGAGCAGCGTGTTGCGGGCGGCCTCGAGTTCGGCATACGTGAAGGCGGCGTCGTGCACTTCGATCAGCCGGTTGCTGAGGCGGTCCGCATACAACGTGATGGCGCCTTCTTCGTTGGTGCTCTCCGCTTCCTTCACCAGCTTGAACTGCTTCTGGCGGCGCAACAACTGGGCCGCGATAAAGGCCAGCGCGCCCGAGGCGCGGTCTTCGGCTTCGGCCGCGCTGAAGAACAAGGTGCGCAGCGGCGATGCGGGTTTGGCCTGGTCGAGTTCGGCCTGGGCGGCATCGAAGTAGCGCGCGCGCCAGGTGCAGTATACCCCCTCACGCGAGACCTGCTGCCAGGCGGATTCGGAATAGTCCTCGCGCACGAGGCCCTCTTCACCGCGGCGGGCCAATGAGTAGATGGGTTCTTCGTGTTGGAAGTCGCGGCCGGTGCCGAAGCACTGCCGGGCCGGTTTTCCGATTTTGATTTCCATGGGCCGGTAGGCGCCTTTTCTCTGCAAGTATAACGGCGCGAAACGCTTATGGAGTGCTGGCCCCACCTGCGATACCGCCGCCGATCTTAAACAGGTCCACGAGTATTTGTCTAGGCGTATCGATCATGTCGATGCCTTCGCGCAGCACTTCCGCTGCACCGCTGACGAGCGTGACGCCGGCCGGCGGCAAACCGGCCACCTGGCCGCTGGGGCGAAACAGCGGCCCCTCGATCCGAAAGGTAAGCTGTAACTGGTTCTGTGTGAGACGGTGTCCCTCCAGGTTGAAGTAGTCGTGCAGCACATCGATGCGCTGGGCGACCTCGGGCGCCAGGGTAACCGTCACCGTATAGTCCACATCGCCATCGAGGACCCACGTGCCGCCGCCGCTAATCTCGATACCCTCGGCTTCGATGGCGAACTCGGGGGTCTGCACGGTGTCGCCGTCGAGCAGCACGCGGCCGCGCACGACCTGAAAGGCGCGCGACGGCGGCATGGCGCCCACGTCCGCGGCGAGTCGGGTCTCCAATTGGCGCGCCAGGAAATCTGCGCTGAACTGGCCATCGCGGATAATGAACGAGCCTTCGCCGGACAGCGTATTGGGGTCGTCGAGGTCGAGCGTGTAGCGGAAGTTGCCCGTGGTCTGCCCTTCGAGTAGCGGCGGAAACTCGAGATGCTCCAACAGCATACTGGCCGGAATGCCGTCCCAGTCGGCGGCCACATTGATGCGGTTGGTGGCCAACTCTTCACGAAAGCTGCCGGTGATGGTGCCCTCGCCCACCTCGGCGGTGAACTGGCTGAGGCCCGCTTCTACACCGTCGTTAAACGCGGAGCCCGTGAAGTTGCGGCCCGACCAGGGCGGCATGCGCAACTCGGCGGTCTGCAGGTCGTAGGTCCACGCGCGGCCCAGGCTGGGGTAGCGCTCCAGCCGCACCGGGTCGGCCAGCAACTCGAGCGGTACCAGCCACGGCGCGTCGAGCGGCGGCAATTCGGCGCGCGCCGCCGAGACAGCCAGCGCGCCCGTACGCCCATCGGCAATGGTTTCCTGCACCATGTCGACCCGATAGTCCTGCAGCACAATGGGCGGCTCGACTTCGGGCGCTTCGGCCTCGGCCATCGCGCCCACCCCGCCGAGCTTCAGCACAAAGCCTTCCGGGTCTTCCGGGTGCGGTTCCCAGTTCAGGTAGGCGTCGTGCGCGGGCGTACCCTCGCCCACGTACGCGATGTCGAGCGCGCGCACGAGGCTTTCCAGGTCGAGGTGCTCGCTGCGCACCCGGGCAAAGCGCGGGCGTACGCTGTCGCCATCCGGTGACAGCTCAATCTCGAGCGAGCCGGTCGACGCGCCCAGCGCCAGCGTTCCTGTGGCGCGCAGCGCCTCGCCCGGCGCCCCCGTGACATTGAGCGCCTGGATGGCGGCACCCATGCCGCGCGGCTTATCCAGCCACCACTCATAGCGCAGGCGTGCCTGAGTCAGGTCGACCGCGGCGTCCATCGCCAGACGCCCATCGTTCCAGGTGCCCTCGGCGCGAAAGTCGGCGGCCCCCTCGAGCGTGGCGCGGGGGATGCCTTCGTAAAGCGCCGTGGATTCGAGGCTGGGCACGGCCCCGGCCACCGAGAACAGCGCCGTGCGCTCGGCGAGTGTATAGGCGAAGCGCGCCACCACGGGCTGTCCGTCGAGCTCGCCCGCGACCGGTGCGGCGTCGAGCACGCCGTCGCGCAGGGCCAGTGTGCCGCTCAGCTTGTCGATGGTCATTCCGCTGGGGGCGTGGCGCAGCGTGCCATCGGCGATGGTTACGCGCAGTTGCGGCTCTTCCGTGTCGCTGGCGTAGGCCACATCCAGCCGTTCGAGCCCGACCGTAACCGACGGCCACTGGGGGTTGGCCGGGCGAAAGGTGAAGTCGGCGGCCCCGGCCTGGCCGGTCAGGTAAAAGTCGGGCGCTTCGGTTGTGCCGGTAAGGTGTACGCCGAGGGCGACGTCGTCGGCCAGCCTCAGCGACGCCTCGCCGAAGTCCGCGGCCTGCGCGGTGATGACGTCCTGCAGCGCCTCGGCCACCGGCGCGTTATCCGTCTCGAGCCGGAGGTCCAGCGTGGGCGGCAAGTCGGCAAATCCGATGCTGCCCTCGAGCCGGCCGCCTACGGGCTGCGCGTCGACTTGTGCGGCACTGAAGAACAGTTGCTTGCGCGCCACATCATAGCGGGCCAGAATATCGAGCCGGCCCGAGGCCGCTGGCAGCCAGTCGGGCTGACCGCGCACGGCCAGGTCGGCAAAGGGCGCCTCCACCGAAACGGTGATGCTGCGTTCGGGCTGGCGCGCAATGCGCACGGAAGGAGTAGCGCGGCCGGTCTCGATGAATTGCTGGGAAGCGGGCAGAAAGACGTTCACGTCGCTGGCGTCAATCTGCGCGGCGCTGAAGCGCGCGTCGAAGTCTTCGGCACTGGCAAAGCGCACGTTCGCGCGTACGGTCTTGCCCGCGTCCGCGTCGAGCGAACCCACGATCTCGGCCGACAGCGCGGCGGCGTCGGGCAGGCGCGCAATGTCGAGCGTCGTGTTGTACAGCGCCAGTTGCGTGCGGCCCACCACGTTGTGCACCTCGAGCGTGCAATCTTCACCGAAGAGCCGGAAGGCGGTGTCGGGCAACTCGAGCGGCAGCCCGGCCGTCCCGCCGGATTCCGGGGGCAACCAGGGCGCATCGGTCGGCCGCGTCAACACGATGGCGGCGCCGCTCACGTCGATGCGCTCCAACTGCAGCACCCCATCGGCTAGGGCCAGCGGGTTCAAGCGCAGGCGGACCGCCGGGGCGTCGATACGAATCGATGGACCGGCCGCGGTCTCGTAGAAGGCGCGGAAGCCATCGATCCGCAGGCCTTGCCAGCCCTCGACCACCACGCGCTCGGCCCGCAGCCGCGCACCCATTTGCGCCTCGATGCGCGCCTGGATGCCGTCGCGAAAATTTTCGAGCCGATACTTGGCGAAGAGCAGTCCCGCGGTCAGTCCGGCCGCCAGTACCAGCAACCCCAGCAGTCCCAGCCGGGCGCGTCGCGCCCGCCGCGCACGCGACGGGTAGGCCACAGCGCCCATGCTACAGGTCGTCCGGTTCCTCTTCCGGCACTGCTTCGTCTTCCGCCGGTGCCGGTGCGGTGCCGGAGATACCGCGGCGCTGCATAATCTCCTCGCGCAGCGTGCGCGATACATCGGGATTGTCGCGCAGGAACTGGCGCGTTGTCTCACGGCCCTGGCCCAGGTTCTCGCCCTGGTAAGAGAACCACGCGCCACTTTTCTGCATCAGCTTCTCCGCCAGTGCCAAATCCAGGATATCGCCCTCGGCCGAGATGCCCTGGTCGTAGAGGATTTCGAATTCCGCCTGACGGAAGGGTGCGCCCACCTTGTTCTTCACCACCTTCACCCGCACCCGGTTGCCGATGTTCTCTTCCTTGTCCTTGATGGCGCCAATCCGCCGAATGTCCAGCCGCATACTCGAATAGAACTTCAGCGCGCGGCCGCCTGTCGTGGTCTCCGGGCTGCCGAACATCAC
>CAYMLC010000188.1:0-7026 GCA_964390765.1 uncultured Nitrospirales bacterium | reverse complement strand
GCGCGGCGAGTTGCGCTTCGAGACCACCGGCCGTCGCCGGGGGTGCAGGCGCCGTCTCGACCTCCGCCAGGCGCTCTTCCATCCGCGCGAGCCGCTGGGCCACGGCCGCCTCGAGGTCCTGCGGCGGCGTGGCCTGTGTGGCGCGCAATTCGGCCAGCCGGTTTTCCAGTGCGGCAATGCGCTCGGGTGTGGTCTGCTGTGTGGCCAGCGCCTCGTCCACCCGCCCTTCCAGCGTGCGGAGGCGGGCCAGCAAATCGGGGTCGGCGGGCCGCGTGGCAGGCGCTTCCCCCTGTGGCGTCACGACGCGGCTACGGTCGGCGTTGAGGCCGGGGAAAGCATCGCCGTAGACGTCGCGCGTATCGACCGTTACCGCCTCGTCGACGAAGGGCGGCAAGGCCTCACGCGGCACTTGGCGGGCCGTGGCGTGACCGTTCCCATTGGCGGCCAGCGGCTGCTCCAACTCCGCGACCGAGGGCGCGCGTTCGAGTTGGCGGCCATTCACGCTGGAGATGGCCGGTTCCGGGCCGACCCCGGCACAGCCCGCCACCGCCAGCGCGACGCCGGCTATTCCGGTATAGAGGCGATACGGCGTCTTCAAAGGCCTAATAAGCGTTGCCGGCATTGCGCTGGGCCGCGCGAATATCTTCGGCCGCGCGGGCTGCCGCCACGGCTTCCGCCTGGTCGCCCCGCTCGCTCAGCAGTTTGGCCTGTGCATGCAGGCGCACGGCAACATCGGGGTGGCCGGGTCGCAGCTCGGTTTCTTGAATAAACTGCGCACGGCTGAGTAGCGGCGCCGCCTCTTCATAGCGGCCCTGCTTGGTCAGCAGCACGCCCAGGTTCACCAGCACGGTGGACAGGTAGGGGTTGTCGCGGCGCTCGGCGCGCGTGTGCAGTTCAATGGCGCGCTCGAGCAACTTCTCCGCCTCCACCACTTCGCCCGCGTCGTGGTGCAAGAGTGCGAGCCCATTCAACGCGCGGCAAACTTCTGCGTTGCGCATGTCGCGCAGATTGATTTCGAGCGCCTCGCGATAGAGGCCTTCGATATCGGCTTCACCGTGGCCCGCCACATAGTGCAGGTCGGCGAGGCTGTTGAGCGTAATGGCGACCGAACGGTGGTCGCTGCCGAGCGAGCGCTTCTTCAGGCTCAGTGCTTCGCTCAAGGCTTCCTGTGCTTCTTCGAAGCGGCCCTGCGAGGTGTACACACGGCCCAGCATCTCGAGTGTCTCGGCGCGGCGATAGGGCTTCTCCACCTCTTCCAGCGCATCGATCAAGACCGCCTCGGCCTGGTGGTAATCGCCATCGCCGTAGGCGTCGAGCCCGGCGAAATTGTAGGCAATCCACAGGTTGAGTTCGGCCGCGGCCGGCCGGACAAGGCCCGTCACGACGAACAGGGCCAAGGCCAGCCCGCAAAGCGAACGGCCCCAAACAAGATTCAGGTTCCCCATCACGCGCTTCCCTTCCGTTGGGTTGCCCGGCTGGCAACCATGCACGACCCCGCGCGGGCGGCTTGGTCATGGCCGTCCCCGCACGTCGAGAATACCCCACCCCGCCGCACCATGCAAAAGAAACACACCGCGCCGCCGCGCTCTGGAAACCGCGCGACGGCATGGGTATACTTCGCGCGTTGGCGATCAAACGCCCACGGAGCAAGCACTTGCGCCTGCGGGAAGCCGACGGCCCACCGGCCGGGAGGGAGAGCAACGCATGAAACGACTGCTGAAAACCGCCTGCGGCGCACTCGCGCTGTTGATGCTATGTGGCTTGGCCGTGCCGACGCTGGCACAAGATGAAGACGCAGCGCCGGACAGCGCAATGGCCGAAACCGAGACCATGGCCGCCGCCGATCCGGCCGAGGTGTGGTGGGGCAACCGCTCGGTATCGAACCGCAACTACATCGAATTCGACCGCATCGACCTGGACTGCCCGGGGGTATGCGAATTCTGCACGCCCGACATGATCTGCTGCGAGACCGGCTGCCCCTGCGCCAGTTGCAAGCACATCTGCGACGACTGCGACAACTGCGGCCCCACCTGGGACCGCATCTTCTTCGACCTCGACAAGTCGTTCCTGCGGCCCGACGCCATCCGCGAGTGCGAGAAGGTGCTGGCCTATATGCTGGACAACCCGGAGAAGCGCGTCCTCATCGAAGGGCACGCGTGCGACCTGGCGTCGAACAGCTACAACCAGGCACTGGGCCAGCGCCGTGCCGACGCCGTAGCCACCTACCTCAGCGAGAGTGGCATCTCGCCCGCACGCATCCAGACGCAGAGCTTTGGCGAACGCGACCCCTGGCAGCCTGTTTCGCAGCGCGAGCTGAACCGCCGCGCCGTGGTGAAGGTGCGCACGCGGTAGGCCGGCCACGTTTTCCAGGTCGCCGGAGGCCACGCTCCACAGCGGTGGCAGGGCGTATGCGATCGAAGCCGGAGCAGGCTGCAAGCGGCGGCTGCCGACACAGGTGCGCCGTCTGTTCGTCTGTGTTGCGCCGCGCCCGAAACGATCAGCCCGCCAGAGACCGAGCGCCAGCAACCCCTGCCCCAATGCCACCACGCCCAGCCCCCAGTAGCCGACGTAGTCCAGTTCCAATGCGTTGGCGTACCACAGCTGCACCCTGTTCGGGGTCGTCGCCATGAAGAACAGGCTCCCCGCCAACAGCAGCCCCCCGGCCCACCGCAACGGCCAGGGCCGGGCGGCGGGATGCAGCAGCGGCAAAGCGGCAATCACGCGCAAGCCCATGTAGCTCAAGAAGACTTGGGAGAACAGTTCGGGGGGTATCCAACGGAACCATGCCGCCAGCGCGGCCACGGCAGAGGCGCCAGCCGCCACAGCGGACACGCCCCACAACAGGCCTATGGCCGGTAGCCAGGCACGACGGCCCAACGCCCGCGCCAGCAGCAGGCACAGTGGACCCTGCATAACCACGTGGGCCGGCAGCGCCAGCATTATCGCCCCCCAGCCCAACTGCCAGAACACGAGCACCGCTGCCACCAGTGCGACATCGAACCCGAGTACCACTGCCGTTACGCGCTGCACGCCGCGCTCCTTCCAGGCACCGTTGCCCGCAGCAGTGCCACCCGCAGCCTAGTGCCCCAGTCGGCACGCATGCTAGCCTCGCAGCATGTCGATCTTCTTCATCGGGTTCATTGTCTTCATGGCACTGCTCGGGCTCACGGGCGTGGTCTGGGCCCTGGTCGCCCTGCGCGAATCGGCCCCGGGCCCCGGCGACGACGACCCCTTCTAGCCGGCGCGCACACAGAAAAGGCCCGGGCACGCGGCCCGGGCCGGTCTCGCTCCAACCGTCGGCGGTTCGTTAGCTCGCTGCCGCGCGCCGGGCATCGAGGCTGAGCTGGCCGGGGCCATAGGCCGCGACGAACAACAGCCCGCCAAACATCGACACGTTCTTCAGGAACATGATCATCTGCAGTTGCGCCTCCTGCCCCTCCAGCGTCCAGAAGTCGTGAAAGATCAACGTGGCGGGAAACAGGAAGATCATCAGCAGTGTGGCGCCGATGGCCGTGCGCCAGCCCAGCAGCACCATGATGCTGCCGGCCAATAGAAATACGATGGCGCCCGGCAGAAAGAAGCCGGTCAGGAACATACCGTTGGCGGCCATGTACTCTTGCGCGCCGCCAAAGTTCGTAATCTTGTTGATCGTGCTCAGGCCGAAGATACCAATCAGCAGGGCCCGGCCAATCAGGCCGGCGATTTCGCGGGGACGGGTGTTCATGGTTGTGTCTCCTCTTCGGGCGGTGCCGCGCTTGCCGGCGCCAACACCAGCCAGTCGTAGTCTTCCGTCTTGTGGAAGCTCAGCTCGCGTAGCGGCGCCGTGCTGCTGTGCTCCGGTGCCGCCGCCTCTGCGGTGTAGTCGTAGCGACACACCGCAAAGCGCCAGCGGTCGCCCGCGCGCGCCCTCTCACCCTCGGGCAGAAGCGCCGCCCACGGTATCCGCATCACCGCCTGCCAGCCCTGGTCGGTATCGGAAGCGTCGTTGAGCGTACCCGCCAACGTGACGTCAGTCGCCAGGCCGCTGTCCCAGGCGGTGTAGTGGTCGTAGGGTTCCGTACGCGGCCGGGCAATGCGCAGGTCGCGCGTCACCCCGCCGGGTGTCACATGCAACTCGTAGTAGTGCGGGGCATCCTCGCCGCGCATCAGAAACACTTCGAAGACATCGCCCTCGTGCGTGGGACCGTCCTCTTGCTCGATGGCGTTGCGCAGGTCGCGGTCCGTGAAGTCGCAGGCCACATACAGGTAGCGCGCATCCCACGCCAGCCGGGCCGTGCCCCCGGCGCGGGGCAGCGGTTGTGCGGGGTCCCAGTAGCGGCGCAGCGCAAGGGGCGCCGCCGCCTCGAGGTCGCCACGCGGAACGCTATACGCGGCGGGCGTTTCGCCCCCCACACCCAGCAGCCCCAGCCAGCCGCACCAGAGCAACGCCGCCGACATCATGCCGCGAAAATGGAATTGCCGCGCAGGGCGTCGGCCGCGCGCGCCACGTTCGCACCATGTTGATGCGCCGAAACCAGCTGCTCGGCCGTCGTGCCGGCGGGCGAGCCATCGGCCGCGTGCGTACGCACGTAGGGACCCCACTGCAGGCCGGCCTCGCCATAGCCCGGCGTGTTGCGCGGCAGGGGCAACAGCACGAGCCCCAGTTCGGCAAAGTTGTTCAGCATGCCCAGCATGTTTACCTCGTTGCCGCCACCGGCATTGCCATAGCCGCCGCCCGTGGCAAACACCGCCCCCACCTTGCCCACCAGCGCATCCTTCATCCACAGCGGCGCGCACACGGTATCAATCAGTTTCTTGATGCGCCAGTCCGCCGAACCCATATGCGTGGGGCTGCCGAACACAATGCCATCGGCCGCTGTCAGGTCATCGCCGGTCACGGCCTCGGCTTCTTTCACCGTTACTTCGGTGCCCGCGACGCTGCGCGCGCCGTCGGCCACGGCTTCGGCCACGGTCTTGGTGTTGCCGTAATCGGTTGCATAGACGACAAGTATGTTGGCCATTGGTCTGTTCTCCTCAAAAGCGTTGCGCCCTTGCGATTGAACTGTGATTTATTTGTTGCAACAAATAAATGCGCGAAACATTCCGCGCCCCTGTCGAATCGTATGCGGCAGGTCAAGCGGGTTCGGCGTTCAGTCGCTCTTGCCGGAGTGGTCGCGCGCTTCTTCGAGCAGTGCAATCAGGCTGCGCAACTTCTCGGTACCCATGGCCCCCAGGGTGGTGTTGTGCAACTCGGCCAAGGGTTCGTCCAGGGGCGCCAGCACGTCTTCACCCGCCGGCGTAATCGAGACGCGCACCATGCGGCGGTCGAGCGGCGAGCGTTGCCGGGTGATGAGGCCGCGCGCCTCCAGCCGGTCGAGCAACCGCGTCACGTCGGGCACCCGATGCACCATACGCTCGCCAATCTCGCGACAGGTGCGCCCCTCTTCGCCGGCGCCACGCAGGATGCGCAGCGCGTTGTACTGCGGCAGCGACAGCTCGTACGGGCGCAAGACCTGGCTGGTGCGATGGAGCAGGTCCTGCGCGAGCAAGACGATATTGAAGTAGGCCTCGGATGCCGTGTTGGGAAACGGCCGAGTCTGCTTTATGGACTCTTTTACAGTTACCACGCACACAGGGTAACTGTTGCAACGAAAGTCTGTCAAGCCAGTTAAATTGGGGCCAACCCAGTTAAATTTTCGCTAACTTTCCGCGGCGGCATGCGTTCCAACGTGTCTGGCGCTGGACATACGCGGCTCCGGCTCGTATACTGCAAGGTCGGGAGCATGTCCATAAAAACGCGGAGTCCGCGTAAAGCACGGCGTGGTACCTCGAGGTACCACCGGAAAGCTTGAAGCGCGCAGGAATGCCGGGCAGCACCCTGTGCACTGCCTCGTGGCGCCGGAGTGGTTCAGCGCTGCGCGGCAACAGAACGCAAGGAGCAGGTGACCATGGCCACAACGTCGATCGAAGCGCCCGCCTGGGTACGGAATGAACGCCTCAAGGAATGGGTGGCAGAGTGGGCCGCGCTGTGTGAGCCGGAACAGGTGCATTGGTGCGATGGCAGTCAGCAGGAGTACGACACCCTGATGCAGGAGATGGTGGAGTCGGGCATGGCTGTCCGGCTTAACGCCGAGAAGCGCCCCAACAGCTACCTGTTCAACTCCGATCCGGCTGACGTGGCACGCGTGGAAGACCGCACCTTCATCTGCTCGACGCGGCGCGAAGATGCCGGACCAACCAACAATTGGACGGACCCGCACGAGATACGCGATACGCTGACAAATCTCTTCCGCGGCTGCATGCATGGGCGCACCATGTACATCATTCCCTTCAGCATGGGGCCGCTTGGCTCGAACATCGCACACATCGGCATCGAGATCACTGATTCGCCCTACGTCGTGGTGAACATGAAGATCATGACCCGCATGGGCAAAGCCGTGTACGACGTCTTGGGGCCCGAGGGGCAGTTCATTCCCTGTATCCACTCGGTCGGTTATCCGCTTGATGGTCGCAAAGACGTGCGCTGGCCCTGCAACAATGAAAACAAATACATCGTGCATTTCCCCGAGACGCGCGAGATTTGGTCCTACGGCAGTGGCTACGGCGGCAACGCGTTGCTGGGCAAGAAATGCTTCGCGCTGCGCATCGCCTCGGTGATGGCGCGCGACGAAGGCTGGCTGGCCGAGCACATGCTCATTCTCGGGATTGAAACCCCCGAAGGAGAGAAGAGCTATGTGGCGGCGGCGTTTCCCAGCGCGTGCGGCAAGACCAACTTCGCGATGCTGATACCGCCCAAGGCCTTCGATGGCTATAAGATTACGACGGTGGGTGACGACATCGCCTGGATCAAGCCGACGCCGGAAGGCAACCTCCACGCCATCAACCCCGAGAGCGGTTTCTTTGGCGTGGCGCCGGGCACGAACTGGGATTCAAACGCCAACGCGATGGAATCGATACGCAAGGATTCCATCTTCACCAACTGCGCGCTGACCGACGACGGCGACGTATGGTGGGAAGGCATGACGGACGAACCGCCGGCCAAGCTGA
>CAYMLC010000187.1:3909-7027 GCA_964390765.1 uncultured Nitrospirales bacterium | reverse complement strand
TCAGGTCGCGGCGGTCGGGCAGGTAGCGCGAGTGGTGCTCGAGCCCGTCGATATTGACCACGGGCGCGAGAATGAGTGTGCCGCGCGTGAGGTGGGGCGGCTGGTCGTACAGCAACTCGCGCACGATACCCATGCCGTTGATCTCGTCGCCGTGAATGCCGCCCATGATGAAGACGCGCGGGCCGCTCTTGCGCGCGCGCAACACGTAGATGGGCACGCTGACGGGGGTGCCGAGGTAGCTCTCGCTGAAGCGCAGTTGGATCTCGCGCGATTCGCCCGCTTTGATGCGCTGCCCCGCGATGACCAGCGGTTTGCGGCTGGTGCCGGTGCGCGTGCTGATTGCCATCTACGCGCTGCCCCCTTTGCCAGTGCCGTTGCGCGCCTTGCGCTTCTTCTTGCGCTTGGGCCGCTGGGCCGGCATCAGTTGGCGCAGCTCGTGCAGGTCGCCGTAGCACAACAATTCATCGCCCGTCTCGAGCACGAAGTCGCCGTTGGGGTTGGGCATCTGAACGGTCTGGCGCGTCACGCTCATCACGTGGATATTGCGCGCGGCCAGATCGGTATCGCGCAGCTTGTGCCCCTCGAGTTCCGGAATGTTGTGCAGTTCGAATTCGGCAATACCATAGCCACCCGCGAGCCGCAGCCGCTGCTTGAGGTCGACATCCGGAAACAGCACCTGGTGCTCGATATCGTCGATGACCGCGCCCGCCACATCGACGCCCGTCGCGCGCTCGATGCCCTCGAGGCCGGGCGACGAATTGACTTCGAGAACGGCCGGCCCTTCGCCCGACTCGAGCATGTCGACGCCCGCTACCCGCAGGCCCATGATCTGTGCGGCGCGGATGGCGGTGCGCGTGTAGTGCTCGTCCAGTTCGAGGCGCTCGACCGAGCCGCCGCGGTGGACATTGCTGCGGAACTCGCCCTGGGCGGCGCGGCGGCGCATCGCGGCGATCACCTTGTCGCCTACGACAAAGGCGCGCACGTCGGTGCCCTTGCTCTCCTTGACGAACTTCTGCACGAGCACGTTCTGCTTGGCGCTTTGCAGGGTCTGGATGATGGCCTCGGCCACCTTCTCCGTATCGGCGAGAATGACGCCGACGCCCTGCGTGCCTTCGAGCAGCTTGATGATGACGGGCGTGCCGCCGACACGGCGGATGGCGGGCAGGATGTCGTTGCTGTCGCGCACGAATACCGTGGAGGGAATGCCGATGTCATAGCGGCTGAGCGTCTGGATAGCGCGCAGTTTGTCGCGCGAACGCGCAATGGCCACGGACTCGTTGTTTACATAGACACCCATCTGCTCGAGCTGGCGCACCACGGCGAGCCCGTAGAAGGTGATGCTGGCGCCGATGCGCGGAATGACCGCATCGATGGGGCCGACCCGCCGGTTCTTGTAATGGATGTCCGGGGTCTCGTGTTCGAGCGTCATCGCGAACTTCAGCGTGTCGAAGACGCGCACCTGATGACCGCGCTCGATCGCCGCCTCACGCAGGCGGCGCGTGCTGTAGGCACGGGGCATTCGGCTCAGGATTCCAATTTTCATGGCGGTATCAGCCTTCTGGGGTCAGCGGTCTTCATACATGCGGGCGTCGCCCAGCAGGCGCCGCCGGCTGGCGTCGACCAGGAAATCATGGGCCAGAGCCGCGCGCCCCAGCAGCATACGAAAGATCATATCCTCACGCGAGACCAGCGAAAGCTCGATCTTTTTCTCGATGGGCCCGATGCGCAATTGGGTTTCCACAAAGCAGCGGCGGCGGTATTGGCCCGTGCTCGAGCGCACGCGGCCCCAGCGCTTGATGGGTGCGGTCACTTCGACGCGGCGCTCGCGATTCTTGCGGCTGAGCATGACGTGGAAAAGCACGCGCCCGTCGTCGATCGTGGTCAGGTCTTCGACGTGCAGCGCACTGGTGCGCGCGCCCGTATCGATCTTGGCCTGCAGCCCGCGAATGTCCCAATCGGGGAAGGCCACAAATTCTGTCCAGCCGATCACCAGGTGGTCGTGGCGGTGGTGGGGCAGACGAATGCGCTGTTGGGTCAAAGGGGGTGGTCCATGTGGCGTCAGTCCCGCAGCAGCACATCGCAGGTCAGGCGCACGCGTTCGAGCAGCTTGCGAAAGGCGCCGCCGCGCTGGGCCCATTGGCGCATGCGGATAATGGCGCGGCGCTGCAGGCGGTAGCGGTCGAGCTTGGGCGGCTTGGGCGGCTGCAGGTCGTCGGGCAATTCCTCCATCGGCTTCCAGATGGTGTCGGCGGGATAGCCGATGGTCTCGAGGTCGGCCGGGTCTACCTGGTTCAAGACATCGCGCATGAGTTTCAGTTTGGCGGGGTCTGTGGCCAATTCGCGCGCCCACTTCTTCACGCTGCCGGTCTGCGGGCGGGTGTGCTGCTTCACGCCGATGGGGTCGCCCAGTCCCTGCTGGTGTGCCGTGTCGGCGGGCTGCTCGCCATAGTTGACCGCGCGCTCTTCATACGGCACGCCGATGTGCTCGCAGATACGCGCGAAGTGATCCTCCGGCGCCTTCACCAGGTCTTCGTAGCGCACGTGGAAATAGGGCACTTCATCCTGCCGCAGGAAGGCGGCCAGGGCGGGCACATAGCGGTTGATGATTGGGTTGTACTGCTGGGCCACCTGATAGTCGCCGTCGAAGAAGCTGTTGGCGAACGACGAGAACATGGCCAGCGGATGCCGCGTGAGCACCACATAGCAGGCGTCGGGGAAGACCTTCTGTATGAATGGCAGGATCAGACCGTAGGCGGGGGTCTTGTCGAGGCAGATGGGTGTGTCCTTGCCCGCCATGAACTGGCCATAGAGCACATCGCAGTAGGCGCGGCACGCGCGCCAGTAGTCATCCATGCCATGGGGCAACTGCTCGATAAACAGCTTCTGCGATTCCGCCGCCAGCACGTGGTCGTAGGGCGCCTTGTTTACCTTGTCCCACGGGCCGAGGTGCGCGAGCGGTGTCAGCAGGTGCGGCTCGGGCCCGCCCTCGATGTGCGAGTGGGCGCTCAACATGCGCTCGAGCATCGTGGTGCCCGAACGCGGTGCGCCGATAACGAATAGCATGCGGTGGTCCACGCGTGCGTCTCCCCAGTTGCGCGACAGCGAGCCGAAAGGGTAC
>CAYMLC010000187.1:0-3899 GCA_964390765.1 uncultured Nitrospirales bacterium | reverse complement strand
AGGGTACCACGTGCGGCGGGGCGCGGCCACCCGGACGCCCGGCGCGGACCTCAGGCGCGGAGCCCAGCATCCACCATGAAACACTCGGTTACGGTTGTGTACGCCGCGCATCTGCAAGACGACCCGCTCTTGGCCGCAGTGGCCGATAGGTGGCCCGACGCGGACTGGCGGGCCGCGCATAATCTGAGCGAGGCGCCGGCCGCCGGGCTCTCGGCGCTCGAGCGGCCGCCGGTGCTGGGGGTGCTGCCGCTGGGTACGGCCAACGACTTTGCGCTGGGCGCCCAGATTGAAGTCGCGATGTTGCGTGCGCAACTGGCGGCCATGCTCGATTGGCCGGTGCGTCGCGTCGACCTGGGCCGGGTCAATGCCCACACCTTTCTCAACAGCCTGAGCCTGGGCATGGGTGCGCAGGCCACACAGCAGGCACCGCGTCTCTTGAAGCGCCTGCTGGGTGGCGCCGCCTATGCGGTCAGCGGCATGGCCACGGCCATGGCCTGGCCCACGTGGCCGGTGCGAATCACGTGCGACGACAGCGAGTGGGAGGGTGAGGCGGTGCACATTGTGGTGGCGAACGGGCGCTATGCCGGCGGAGGCTTTGAAGTCGCACCGCGGGCGCGGCTCGACGATGGCCTGCTGGACGTGGCCATCTACAGTGCCAGCCAGGCCGAGGCGCTGACCGAACACATGCCGCGTCTGATCGACGGCGTGACGCCGGGCGAAGCGGCCCAGGCCGGCTGGCGCACCGCCCATTGCACCATTGCCGCCGAACCGGCGCTGCCGGTTTCCATCGACAGCGAACCCGAATCCTGGGACACCCTGGAGATAAGCGTGTTGCCGCGGCGCCTGCCGCTGTTGCTGACGCCCGCGGCCAGCCCCCTTTTTACGGTGCGCGCCTAACTGCCGAAGCGGCCGAAGCCGGGCGTGCTCTGAAGGCCGGGCATGCCTTGAACCTCGGGCTGCTTGAAGACTTCCTCTTCGTCGTCCTCGCTCCACGGCGCAATTTCAATCCAGGCTTCCTCGGGAGAGAAGCCGGGGTAGAGGCGGCGCACGGCCTCGGCGGTCAGCTGGTTGCGTGCATAGATGGGGCTGCTCATCGCGAAGACTTGCAGCGGCCCGAAGTCGGGCAGTTTGTCGCTTCGGTCGGGCTCGCCGACCACGCGCACGCGATACACCGCGCCGCCGTCAGGAGGCACCTGACGGAAGCGCGTGGCGAACAGGTCGCCCTCGATCTTGCGCGTGAGGATGGGCAGTCCGTCTTGCAGCACCTGCAGCTTCTTGCCGTCGCCCTGCTCGACCGCCACCCAGAAGTCCGTGTCCAGGCGTGTCGGTATCACACCGCCGGGCAGCGCAATGTCCAGCTTGCCGTCGGCGCCGACATCGGCCTGGAAGAAGAGGCGCGGGCCGTCGAGCCCGCTCGATACGAAGGTGTGGCCACGGCGCAGCCCTTCGAGAATGCCGGCGACGCTCTTCTGTGGCGCGTGCACCCAGGTAATCGGGCGGCCCATGGGCACGCGCGGGCTGGCGGTACCGCTGCCGCCAATGGCCGAGGCCATCAGCCCTTCGTCCAGTTCATAGTCATAGAACCGCGAGGCCTGGTCGTTGGCGGAAATCAGCGTGAGCGAAGAGGCCCGGGCGATGCTGTTTACCAGTTGGCCATCGACCCGTTCGAGCAGAGCGGGCCGCAACTGCTCGCGCGCCATGGGCGGCACCGCGTTCCAGGGGCGCGTCCATACCTGTACGGCGTTGACGTAGGACAGGCCCCATTGCCAGGGCGCAGTGGGAAAGCAGGGGTGCGCGATGGCATAGATGCCGCCCTGGGCCTGGATGCGGATGCATTCGGCCTGGGCCGAGCGCACGGTGCTGGGCGGGTCGGGCACGGTGCGCGGACCATAGATGAGCGCATGGCCGAGGCGCGGGTCGCCCCAGTACATGGCGGGGATGAGTACCACCTCGTCGGACTGGAAGCCGGGGTCCTTGGCGGCGGCCAGTGTGTTCTCGTCGGTGATGGCGAGAAAATCGAGCCCTTCACGCTCGGCGCGCCGCACCAGTTCCGCTACGCTTTCGGTGCCGTGGCCATAGCTCGAGTGGGCGAACAACTCGCCCGCGTACCAGCCTTCCTTATCGAGCAGCACGGGTTCCGGAAAGGTGAACTCCGGGCGCCCGGGCACCGAGACGGCGTTCATTGGGTCGGTGCCCACGGCCAGTTCGACCCGGCTGATCGCCAGGTCGCCGTCGACATCGAAGTCGCGCAGTTCCATGTCGCCCGCCGCGCCTTCGAGCACGGTCGTCAACAGATAGGCGGTCTCGCCGGCGGCCACCTCGAAGTCCTGCACATCGCACAGCACCGGCACATAGTCGTCGTAGGCCTTCACGTAGGCGCGATAGCTGCCCGCCGGTATCTCGGCCGTGCTGGTGCCACGGGGCACTTCCAGGCGCATGCGCCCGCCCGTGGAGAGTTGCAGCAAATCGATCCGCGACGGCAGCGCCCGGCCGGCGGCGTCGCCCACATCGATCGATAACGTGGCGGGCGGGCCCGTGGGTGGCGGCGCTTGCACGGCGGCATAGTCGCTGGGCACCCGGCCGGGTGTGGTGGCCGCAGGGCCGGCATCGGTCGTCGCCATCGTTGGCGTATCGGGCTGCGCGGGTCCGGCCTGTGCATCGGCCGCCGGGCCATCCGGCTGGCTGGCGCACGCGGACAACAGAGCAATCGCCAGCAGCGCGGCCAGCACGAGCGAAGAGTGACGTAAATGCATGAGTATCCTTGCCTTACACGCTGCGCGAGTATACAGGCGCCCCAATGGCCCCGCAAGCATGGCGCACCGGTGCCGATGGTGTTGCGTCCGGAAAATCGAATTGTTAGGCGAGTGTTGCAATTTTCTGGTTTTCGGCGTACAATCGGGCGTGCCGCCTGTCTACATATGTGGTATCCTTACCCTATTCAGCGGCGTAACGGAGTGTCCATCACAATTTGCACCCCGCACGCCCAAACCACCTTACGGCCAAAGGAACGATCGTTGCCCTCACCCAAGGCTTCGCAGGAGACTCTTCGCATGCTTTCTTCCATCGATGTTAACAGCAGTGTCGCCGTGTACGTGCAAATTGAGAACCACGTACAGTTCGCTATCGCGTCGGGCCGGCTCAAGGCGGGCGACCAACTGCCCTCGGTTCGCGAACTCTCCGAGCGCCTTGAAGTGAACCCGAACACCGTGGCCAAGGCCTACCGCGACCTCGAAGTGATGGGCCTGTTGTATACGCGCCGCGGCATGGGCGTGTTTGTGAACAAGGGCGTTGAGAACAAGTGCCGCGAAGAATGCCGCAAGCGCATCATCGGGCGCCTGCACGAAGTGCTGGCGGAAGCCAAGTCGAGCGGTATGGAAAGCAGCGAGATCGAAGCTATCGTGGCGAAGAGCCTGAGCCTCGATACGCTGCCCTATGGCGCTACGCCGCCTGCGCTGCTGAGCATGGCAAAGGTGCGCAAGCGCGGCTAAGGCCGCCGGCCGCACCCCGCGTGGTGCGCCCCTGCCACCGATAATCTCTAGCGCCGCCCGGCCACCACACGCACCGTGGCCGGGTGCGCGTGCGCTTTGCAAGGTATACCTTCGCTTGACAGTATGCAGGCATGCGCCGATACTGCGGCCTGGTCTGTGTCGCTTAAGGCCACACGGGTAGCGGGCAGGATCACGGCATGGCGAATAACGCATCGGTCGCGCGGGGTGTCATCGCGGCAGCCGTATTCATTGCGCTGGTCGTGGCGATTGCCGCCTACTTTTTCGTATTCGCGCCCGCACCTGAACCCGTGGCGCCACCGCCTCCCTCGGCGCCCACGGTGCAATCGCCCACCGCGCCCGGGGTCTATCTGGGAATCTATGCCGGACCCTCCGCGCGGCAGCGTCAGTCGC
>CAYMLC010000186.1:537-7039 GCA_964390765.1 uncultured Nitrospirales bacterium | reverse complement strand
GGTGGAGGCTCAGGAGGCGCTGGTTGACGCGTGCAGCGATTCGCCGTGGGAGCACCTGGCGCAGAACGCGTGCGCGCTGGCCGAGCGCGGCGAGTCGTGCCTGGTCTTTGTGAAGGCGAAGCACGAGTCGCGCCGGGGGGCGGCCTTGCTGGCGGGGCGGGTGGCCTTGCCGGCGGCCAACCACACGATCGATGCGCTGCGCGTGCTGGAGCCCACGCGTTCGCGCGCGGCGTTGCTGGATACGCTGAACCACGGGGTGGCCTTTCACAACGCGGACCTGTCGCCCGATGAGCGGCACTGCGTGGAGGAGGGGTTCCGCGCGGGGGAAGTGCGGCTGCTGGTGTCGACGAGCACGCTGGCGGTGGGGTTGAACCTGCCGGCGCAGAATGTCTTTATCACGCCGGACAAGTGGCGCTACGACGCGCGGCTGGGCATGCCGTGGAAGACGCCGATTTCGCGCAATGAATACGAGAACATGGGGGGGCGCGCGGGACGCTATGGCGCGGGGCAGGCCTATGGGCGCTCGGTCTTGATTGCCACCACGCCGTATGACCAGGAGACGCTGTGGCGGCGCTATGTCGAGGGCGAGCGCGAGGGCGTGCATCCGCGGCTGGCGCGCGAGGCGCTGGAGAACCACGTGCTGCAGTTGGTGGCGTCGCGGGCCTGCGCCACGCACGAAGCGCTGGCGGACTTCTTCGAGCAGACGCTCAGCGGGCAATGGGTGTGGGGCGAGACCCTGACGCAGGAGGAGGTGGCGTTTCGCGTGCGGGCGGCGGCCAACCGGGGCGCCGATGCCGGGCTCTTGGCGGCGGGCGCCGATGGACGGCTGGAGGCGACGCCGCTTGGTGCGGCGGTGGCGTCGAAGGGTATCGCGATTGATACGGCGCGCGAACTGGAGCATTGGCTGCAGGTGTGCGAGACGCGCCCCTGGCCCGAGGCCGACCTGTTGTTTGCCGCGGCGTCCACGCCCGATGGGCGGCAGGTGCAGTTGGGGCTGACGACGAAGGAGTACGAGGAGGCGGGGTATGTGGCGCAGTTGAAGGCGCAACTGCGCGAGGTGTCGCTCGAGGCGGACACCCCGCTCAACCGGCTGCGCAACTGCAATCTGCAGCCGTTCTTCGACGATGTGCGCGCGGTCAAGGCCACGCTTATCCTGGCGGGGTGGATCGCGCAGGAGCCGGTGCAGGAGTTGGAAGAGCGTTACGACACGATGGGCGGGCAGATTCTGGCGGCGGCCGAGCAGGCCAGTTGGCTGGTGGATGCCACGGCCGCGCTGGCCACGGCGCTGGGTGCGCCGGATGCGCTGGTGCAGCGGCTGAGCAGGCTGGCCTTGCGCGTGCAGCATGGGTTGCACGACGAGGCGCTCGCACTGCGTGCGGCATTGCCCGCGGCCACGCGGCCCACCCTGCTCAATCTGTACGCGCACGGCTGGTACACGCCGCAGGCCATTCAGGCGGCCGCGCCCGAGCAATTGCAGCGCTGGCTGCGCCCGGCCGAAGTGCGCGCGCTGAAGGCATGGGCTGTGGCTGCGGCGCACGATACGCCCGCCGTGCCGGCGCCCGACAGGCCCGCGGCGCCGGTGCTGATTATCGACGACGCGCAGCCGGGGCGCATTGTGCTGGATGGTGAGCGCATCGAGCTGCAGGACAAACAATACCGGCTCATCCGTACCCTGGCCGAAGCACCGGGCACCTGCGTGCCCTACGAGGTTATCTATCGCGCGGTCTGGGGCGAGACCATTGTGGAGAACAACCAGATGCATTTTCAGAAGCGGCGCCTGCTGGCCGCCGTGGCGGCACGGTGTCCGCACCGCGCACAATTGGTCACCACGCGGGCCAAGCGCGGCTTTGTGCTCGAGCTCGACAGCGGCGCCGTCGACCTGCGGCCGGGCGCCGTGTCGAGCGCGGCATAACCGAAACAAAAGCCAAGAAACGCGAGGCACGCAAACCCATGCGACACAGCATTGTATTGACATCGCCCGAGCGGCTGGCGCGCTATCCCCTGGCGCAGGAGTATCCGCCCCACTGGGTCTGTGAAAATGCGATGGGCCCCAACCCGCTGTGGCTGGCCGAGTGGCTGGCCGAGCGTATGGACCTGAAGCCCGGCATGCGCGTGCTCGACCTGGGCTGCGGCCGTGCCATGACCTCTATATTCCTCGCCGAACGCTTTGGCGTGCAGGTCTGCGCCGCCGACTTGTGGATCGACCCGGAGGAGAACTGGGCGCGCGTTTGCGATGCCGGATTGCAGCAGCAGGTATTTCCATTGCGCGTCAACGCCGATGAGCCGCCCTATGCGCCGGGCAGTTTTGATGCGCTGATCTCGCTCGATGCCTACCACTACTTCGGCACGGCCGCCACCTATCCGGCGCAGGCGGCGCGCTATGTGCGGCCGGGCGGACAATTGGGTGTGGTGGTGCCGTGCTTGCTGAAGGATATCGACTACGCCGCGCCGCCCGCGCACCTGGCCGCCTGGCGCGACCAGTGGCCCGACCCCGAAGAATTCGAGCTGATCCGTTCACTGAACTGGTGGCGCGCCAACTGGAACGAGAGTGAAGCGGTGACCTTGGAATGCGCCGACACGCAGCCCGATGGCTGGCGGTACTGGCTTGATTTTCTCTATGCGGCGGAGGGCTACCACAATTGTCCCGACGATGGCGAGGCTGCCGCACTCGAAGCCGACGAGGGCGAATACCTGGGTCTCATTCGTCTGCTCGGGCGGCGCCCATGAGCGCGTCGGCGCGTCTTGTCCGCCTTGTGCGGCCTTGTTTATGCTCGCGCGTCAACGCGCCGCATGATACGGGCGTTCAGGCGCACAAAGGGAGTGGGCACACATGAAGTCATCCAAGGACACCAGCCGTCAACACCATACGCCGCGTGGGCATTGGACGCGCCGCCGCTTTCTGCAGGCCGCCGCTGCCAGTACCGCCGTCGGCCTCTTCAACATCGGGCCAGCCCGCGCGCAGCGTTCCGGCAAGGTTGTCGTGCTGGGCTTCGATGGCGTCGAGCCCACCATCGTCGAAGAGATGATGGCGCAGGGGCAACTGCCGGCCTTCGCCCGCCTGCAGGAACAGGGCGCGTTCCGCCGCCTGCGCTCGACCATTCCGCCCCAGTCGCCCGTCGCGTGGACCTCGTTCGCCACGTGCAAGAATCCCGGGGGCCACAATATTTTCGATTTCATCCGCCGCGACCCGAAAGGTCCCCGCGGCCCCGTGCCGCAGGTGGGCACCGGCGAGATGAACCACGTTGAGCTCGGGCCCGACGGTGCCGTGCGCACCCAGCCGAGCGCGATTGCCTACCGCACGGCCGACCCCTTCTGGTCGGTGGGCGACGGCCAAGGCGTGACGTCGACCATTCTGAATGTGCCGTTTGCGTATCCGCCCGACCCGCTGAAGAACGGACGCATGTTGTGCGGCCTCGGCGTGCCCGACCTGCGTGGCACAACCAGCACCTTCTTGGACCTGTCCGACGCGTTCACGTCCGACGAGTTGCAGGAGCGCCTCTCGGGCGGCCAGCGGCTGCGGCTTACCTTCGACCGCAACGGCGCCGCGCAGGTACCGGTGCCGGGTCCGCGCGACGAGCGCCACGGTTTCCGCGATCCGAAAGCCTTCACCGAGGCCACCTTGCAGTTGAAGGTGGACCGGGGAGCGGGCGCCGGCACCGCCTCGTTCAACGGCCAGTCGGCCGAGTTGGCGGTGGGCCAGTGGTCGGAGTGGGTGCCGGTCGAGTTCAAGATGTCCCCGCAGTTCACGGTGCGCGCGCTGACGCGCTTCTTCCCGGTCGAGTTGGGCGACACCGTGCGCGTCTACATGTCCTGCATGCAGTTCCACCCCGAGGATCCGTATATGCCGATCAGTCAGCCCGATGAGTACAGCGCCGACCTGATGGAGCGCTTCGGGCCGTATAAGACCATCGGCTGGGCCTACGATACCCACGCGTTCCGCCAGGGGGCGCTGGCCGAAGAGGCGTTCCTCGAAGACGTGCGCGCCGGCATGCGCTTCCGCGAGCAATTGACGATGGACGCGCTCGAGCGTGGCGACAATTTGCTGCTGTCGGTGTGGACCGCCACCGACCGCGTCGGCCATATGTTCTGGCGCTTCCGCGACGAGCAGCACCCCCTGTACAACCCGGAGCTGGCCGAGCGCTTCGGGAAGGCGCTGGAAGAGAGCTACCAGATTGCCGACCGCATCACGGGCCGGGTGCTCGACAAGTTGAGCGACGACGACTTGTTCATGGTGCTCTCCGACCATGGTTTCGCCTCGTGGCGCACAGGCTTCAACCTGAACGACTGGCTGGAGCAAGAAGGGTACCTCTCGCTCGCCAACCGCCAGATGGCCGAGCGCGGATTTCTGCTGGGCATCGACTGGAGCCAGACCCAGGCCTACTGCATCGGGCTGAGTTCGCTCTATCTCAATATTCAGGGCCGCGAGAGCGAGGGCAGCGTGGCGCCCGACCGCGCGGCAGCGCTGCGTGCCGAACTGCGCGATAAGTTGCTCACCGTCAAGGACCCGGCCAACGGTGCCGCCATCTTCAGCAATGTCTACATGCGCGAGGATTTCAGCGGGGATGCCGTCGACAATGCGCCTGACCTGTCGCTTGGTTACGCACAGTATTACCAGAGTTCAAAGACCGCGGCGAAGGGGGCGGTTGGCAATGGCCTGACCGAAACGAACGCCGACAAGTGGAGTGGCGAGCATGCGGCCAGCGACGTGGCCGAGCTGCCGGGCATCCTGTTCTGCAACCAGGCGATCGAGAAAGACGACCCGGACATCCGCGATCTCGGCGTGACGGCGCTGCGCTATCTCGGGCGCGATGTGCCGGGCGATTTCGAGGGCGACAACCTGGTCTAGCGGACCGGGCCGTGGCGGACACCATCGGGCCGCTGTGACGGCGGGCGTGGCCCTCGGGCTGCGCCCGGCGCTTTCCCGGGGGTGTGTAGCGCTCGGTAAACTCCATATCTATAACGACTTGCTTGCATCGTCTTCGCCCTCTATAATCCGGCTTCGCCGTGGGGTGCGGACAGCGGAAGGTCCGCCGCCGGCCACAGACGTGTCGCATGTGAGGGAGGAAGCAGCCCGTGACGATGACCAAGCGCGAACTCGTCATTCGAGTGACCAACGAGCTCGGCATGACTCAGAGCGATGTCGCCCGCATTATTGAAGGTACCTTTGAAGCGATTTCGCAGTCACTCGCCGAAGGCCACCGCTGGGAGTTGCGCGACTTCGGAGTCTTTGAAGTGAAGACGCGGGCGTCGCGTATCGGGCGCAATCCCCGCACGGGCGACCAGGTGCCGGTGCCCGAGCGCCGCGTGGTCACCTTTCGTCCGGGCAAGCGCATGAAGGAACTGGTGAGTTCGACGCCGCCGGTCGAGCCGGAGCCCGGTTCCGATACCGGCGAGTCGCCGCCACCCTCGCCGCCGCCCAGCTTCTGACGCGAGGCGGCCGCTGTGTCTGATGCGCCTGCCGGCGCTGCGCCGCCCTGGGTTCTTGCGGCGGATACCGCCACCGACATCTACTCCGTTGCCCTGGCGCGTGGCGGCGAACTGGTGGCCGAGTTCACGGTGCGCGGACCACGGCGCCACGCCGAGCGTCTGCATCCGCTGCTGCAACAGGTGCTGGCCGAAGCCGGCTGCCCCCTCGAATCGGTGCAGGTCTTTGGTGTGTCGGCGGGTCCCGGTTCGTTCACCGGGCTGCGCATCGGTGTCAGCGCCATGAAGGGGCTGGCGTTCGCGTGCGGCATGCCGCTTATCGCGGTGAACACGCTCGATGCGCTGGCGCACACCGTGCCGCCGGCCGCGCCCTCACTCGTCGCCATGCTCGACGCCCGCATGCACGAGGTCTATGCCGCCACCTATCAGCGCGAGGGCGATACGTGGCGGTGCGTGTCGCCGCCGCAGGTGGGCGCGCCCGCGTCACTGGCGGGGCAGGCGCCCAGCGGGGCCTGTTTCGTGGGCGACGGGATAGTGCGGTATGCTGAGGAAGTACGGGGCGCCGCGCCCGCTGCGGTGCTGCTGGGCGGTTACCATGCCGTTCCGCGGGCCGGGGCCGTGGCGCTGCTGGCGGCGGCGTCCGTTGCAGCCGGCGCGGCGGGCGACCCCGGCCAGGTCGCACCCCTTTACCTGCGGCAATCGCAACCAGAAGAAGCGCGCAAGCGGGCCGCCGCGCCGTAAGGGCTGGCGGCAAGCGGGCGCGCGGGACGAGTAGCTACGGCGCATGAGCGTATCGAAAGCAGCAGACCTTCACTACGAGCGCCTGAGCGAGGACCTTATACCCACGCTGCTTCCGATTGAACACGAGGCCTACCCCGATCCCTGGACCGTGGCGATGTTCCGTCAGGAACTCGACAACCCGGCCTCCTACTTCTGCGTTGCCTATCTGGATGAGCGGTTGGTGGGCTACGGCGGCTTCTGGTTCGTGGTGGACGAAATCCACGTGACCAAGGTAACCGTGGCGCTGCCGCACCGCGGCTATGGCTATGGCCGCGCGCTGATGGAGCATCTCGAGCAG
>CAYMLC010000186.1:0-527 GCA_964390765.1 uncultured Nitrospirales bacterium | reverse complement strand
CGAGCAGCACGGCCGCACGCTGGGTGCGGTCACCAGCCGCCTCGAGGTGCGCGAGCGCAACACGCCGGCGCGCACGTTGTACGCGCGTATCGGCTATCGGCCCGTGGGGTTGCGGCGCGGCTACTACGCCAAGACCAACGAAACCGCCGTCGTCATGAGCAAGGTGCTCCCGGCCGACTTCTCGGCCTAGCGCGGCACGGTGGGCAGCGGGAAACAATGGGGGCCGTCCGGGGTGCCGCTGGGCGGTGTGGGCACGGGCAGCCTTACCTTCTGCTCCGATGGCCGCTGGCGCGATGTGACCATCAACAACAACCGGGCGCCCGACGAGGCCATCCCGGTGCTGCCGCGCAGTTTCGTGGCGGTGCGCTGTGCGCGGCCCGGTGCCGTGACCACGCAGTTGCTGCAGGCGGAGTCGGCGGCTTTCCCCAGCCACCCTGAAGAGCCGCCGCACCTGCGCGCCGGCGTGATGCGCTGGCGTGCACATTACCCCACGGCACACGTGCAACTGCCCGAGGCGCCGCCCCTCC
>CAYMLC010000185.1:0-7063 GCA_964390765.1 uncultured Nitrospirales bacterium | reverse complement strand
CGGCTGGACCTCGGCCGCGTGGGCATTGCGCCCCACGCACGGTACCTGAATACGACGGCGGCGAAGCGGCTGGTCGACGAAGGGCGCCTCGCCGACTTGGATGCGCTGCCGCTTCGTGCAATGGTTTAGCGCCTGGGAGCGGATGCGCGCACGCCGAGGCAAACGGCACGATGGGCAACGGGGGACACGTCTTTCCGATGAATCTATTGACGAATCAGATTCGCTGCGGAGCGCTGCTATTACTCTGCGTCGCGGGCGTTTGGGCAGCGGCGGGCGCGCAGGAGAACGAAGCGGCCCCGGCGGCGCAAACGTCAGAGGCCAAGACTTCGGCAGCCAAGACTTCGGCAGCCAAGACTTTGGCAGTCAAGACTTCCGCGGCCAAGACTTCCGCGGCCAAATCGACCGTGTCCAAGGGCGCGCCGGGCGAGGCCGCCGATGCGCCCGAACCTGCGCCCGATAAGATTGACGTGCACAACCTGCCCACGCGCGAGGGCGCGCCGCCGCAGACCACCGATGCGCCCGCGGGTACGAATGTGGCGCACGAGCAGGCCTCGCAGCAGGCGCCACGCGCCCTGCAGGAACAGCTCTACGCGCGGATGCAGCGCCTCGAAGGGATACGCACGGGGCCCAGCCTGGTATCCGTGCCCGGCGCGCGCGCCCTCTTCCTCGCGGAAGACCTCGCACGCGGCCCGCGCGATGCGTTCCTGGTGCGCAACGAATTCGTGCACCTGCATCCGCCCTACGACGGCAGCCTCCACATCGCCCTGCCCGGCCCCCTGCACACCGAACTGCGCGCCAAAGGCTGGGGCGAAGCGCACCCGCGCAACCCGCGCATCAGCATGGTCTATGGCCCGCGCAACGCGCAGGAACTGGAAGTCGTCTGGGCACTGGTCGAGGCGTCGTACCGCTATGCCCGCGGCGAAGAAAAAGCCGATGAGGCAGACTGAGCGGAACCGAGGCATGGCTGCACCACGCCCCGTTGCCCGTGGTCGCAGAACGCGCGTTGCCGGCCCCGCCGGCTAGAGAAAATACTTGCCCAGAAAGCTGCGCATGCCGTGCACGGCCATGCCGAGGGCGCCGCGTTGGGTGTTGCGGTCGAGCAGTGCGGAGCTGCGGTGTTCGAAGCCGTGGCGCACCACGCCGAGTACACTCGAGAATTCGGGGTGGTTGATTTCGGCGGGCAGATTCTCGAAGCCTTCGGGTGTGCCAATGCGTGCGGGCACTTGAAAGATGGCCTCGGCCAGGGCGGCCTGGTTCTTGATCACGCTGGCGCCGCCGGTCAGCACCACGCCACGCACGAGGTTCTTGGTCAGGCCGCGCGACTGCAACTGCTGGCGCACCTTGGTCATCAGTTCGCGCGATCGCTCGTAAATGATAACGTCCAGTTCACGCCGGTCGACTTCGCTGGGCGCACCGCGCACGGCAGTCTTCAGCTTGATCGGCCGTGCACTGTCGGCCATGCCCAGTTCGCTGGCGTCGTCTTCGTATTCGAGCCCCGCCTGGATCAAGTCCTCGCCGAGGCCGTGTTCCAGAATCAGTTCTTCGGCCTCTTCAAATGACACTTGCAGCCCCGCGGCCACGTCGCGGGTAATGTGATAGCCGCCCCAGGCGAAGCAGTGTGTGCCCATGATGCGGCGGTCGCGGTAGACGGCAAGGCCTGTGGTGCTGCGGCCGATGTCGAGCACGCCCACACCCAGTTCCATGTCTTCGGGGGTCAAGCATCCCAGCGACGCCGCAATGGGAAGAAAGATGATATCTTCCACTTCGCGGTTCTGGGATTCGATACAGGCGAGCAGATTGTCTTCGATGACGGTGGGAATGCGCGCGAAGTGCACCCGCGCCTTCAAGACATTGCCCCGAATGCCGGCGGGGTCGATCACGCGCATATCATCGACATACCACTCCTGCGCGGTGACCGATGTAATGACACTTTTTCCCGGCGCCAGAATATCGCGTGAGGCGATGTCGAGCGCGTCGTCCATGTGCGCAAGATTCACGCATTCCTGCTCGAGCTTTACGTTGCCCTCGCGAATAAACGTTTCGACATTGCGCCCGTTGACGCCGCAATAGAGGCGCAGAATCTTGATGCGCGCCTCTTTTTCCGCCTCGCGCAGCGCGGTGCGAATGGCGAGCTGGGCGGCGTTCAAGTCCTGAATTACCCCCTGCGATACACAGCCGCGGCTGGGCGCCGCGCCATGGCCGAGAATACGGATGGCGCCATCGTCGTCGCGCCGGGCGATAAGCACACGCACCTGGCGTGCACCGAAATCTACGGCGCCTACAATCTCCGCGCGACTACCCACGTGCTTCTTCGCCTCCCCGGGGGCTGGTCGGTGGTGCGGGGCGGGGCTGGCTGGCCGGGCCCGCAGCCACCATCATTCTTTCGCTGGTGCGTCTGCCTCGGCGCCGCTGGCGGGGCGCGGGGCAATGGCTTCTTTCGTACGCAACATCTCGTCGAGCGCCTGCTGGTGCTTCTCGCGCTGCGCGCGCGCATCGGCCACGGTGGCCTCGCACGCCTGGCGCGCCTGCTCGAGGCTGGCCACCTCCGCCCGTGCCGCCTCCAGCACCGCCTGCGCCTGCTCGGTCTCGCTCTCGGTCTTGGCCACGGCCGCGTCCTTCACCTCGAGCGTATGCTGGCCATCGGTGCGCTCCTGCTCGAGCGCATCGAGCGCCGCCCGTTCGGCATCGCGCTCGGCCACCAATTCCTGTATTCGCCGGTCCAGGTCACCAATGGCCTCGCGCTTGGCAGTGATGCGCGTGTCCACTTCACTCAGTTCGCCATGCGTCGTCTCGCGCTCGGCCCGCCGCTCGCCCAACAGCCACTCGGCCTCTTTCAGCTTCTCCTGCGCCGCCTGTACGCCGGCTTCCGCCTGGGTGCGCGCGGCGCTGTTCGCTTCCACATCGCGCTCGGCCGCCTCCACCTGGGCCTGCGCCGCCTCGACCTCGGCCTGGCCCATGCTGACTGCGAGGTCCAGCGCCGCCAGGCGCGCCGCGGCGATATCGCCCGAGGCCATCGCCTGGCTGGCCGCATGCAGAAACGCCTGGGGGGTGCCCGGCTCGGGAACCGCAGCCGCCGGTTCCGGCGCGGGTGCTGGTTCTGGCTCCGGGGCCGCTGGCTCAGCCGCGGCTTCCATCGCGTCCGCCGCCACTTCGGGCGCAGGCTCGGGTTCATACTCGGGCGTGGCCGGTGCCTCGGTCGCATCGGCGATAAAAGCCGACACCGCCCCGTCGAGCGACTCGTCCGCCAAAGGCGTTTCGCCGGCCGTATCGCCGTCGGGCGCGTTGAATTCTTCTGCTATCGCGCGGGCCGCCGCACTGAACAGGTCGTCTTCTTCGTCGTCCTCGTCCTCGTCTTCGTGCGCGAGCCCTTCCGCGTCGGCGGCTTCAACCGCGACGGGAGGCGCTTCGCCCGGCACCGCGACTTCTTCGACTTCGGCTTCCGTCTCGGTCTCGGTCTCGTCGGCCACCAGCCCTTCATCCCAGGCGGGTCCCGCCGGCACTGCAGCCGCGCTTGCGCTCGCTTCCAGCGCGCTGTCTACTGCCGGCGCTTCCTCCGCCTCCGGCAACTCCAGCTCTTCCAGGCCCGCGGGCTCCGCGCCGGCATCCAACTCGTCGGCAGGCGCCTCGGGCAGGCCAGGCAAATCGGCCACTTCGGGGGTGTCCGCCACGGCCTCGGCCGGGGCCGCACCGCCCCGCAGGTAGAAATCGTCGTCGCCACCTTCCGCTTCCGTCGCGGCATCGCCTTCCGGCGGCTCGTTCTCCATCAACGCATCCCAGTCGATGGCGCGCCGGGGCGCGGGGGGCGTGTCGTCGGTATCGTCATCGGCCTCCGGCTCGAATGCAGAAGAAGCGGCGGCGTGGTGGGCGTGATGGCCGGCCGTCGCAAAGGCCTGTTCCCACGCGGCCCCCACCGGGTCGCGGCGTTGCTCGCCCGCCTCTTCAGCAGCTTCGGGCGCGCCTTCATCGGCCTCGGGCGCGGCGGCCACCGGCGCCGGGGCGGTCGGCTGCGGCTGGCCTTCATCGTCGACCACGGGGATACCGGCCTCAGCCAGGTCCTCGACCGCCATCTGGTAGCGCTGCTCCCACTTCTGCATGACGCCCGAGCGCACATTGTCGACGATAAGGTCGCCCACCATCAGGCACAGAATCTCGTAACTGTCTTCGAGAAAGGTGCGCGATTGAGCGGGTTCGCCCGCGTCTTCATAGCTCTGCAGCACGCGCGCCGTATCGGTCAGCGCGCGGTGCACATCCTCCCAGCGCTGGCCCATCGCCACCTCGATACCCTCGATCAACTGCTCCATGCAGCCGTCGACCCATTCCTCGGGGTCATCGGCATCGGGCGCGCGGTTCAGTTCGCGCTGAAAGCGGCCCAGGATAGTCAGGAGGCGCTGCGTCGGGTCGCCGCCGGGCGGCTGCGCGGGGGGCGGTTCGGGCAAATCGTCCAGCCCGAACTCGGCCTCATCGTCGGTCGGCGCCGTGCTTTCCACCGCGTCGTCTTCGAAGTCGGGGGCGCCCAGCAGTGCGCTGCGCTCTTCGGAGGCCACCCCACCATTTTCGGTGTGCCGGGCGCCGTTATCGCCAAAGAAGCGCTTGCCCGAGATCCAGCCGGGGGAACGTCGTCCAAATCGCACCAGAGCTTCCTCCTTCACCGGAGCGTAGCACAGCGCGTGTACAGACGCAATATATTGTGTACATGCTGGATGAATTCTTGATTTAGGCGGAAAGGCGCACAAGATATGGGCCGCTGCCGGCACGCGCGGCCCCACGGTTTACCGCCCGTATGAAGCCAGGCATGCCTTACTCGCGGGGTACCGGCGGCATCTCGCGCACGTTTTCGAGCCAGACGGCCTGGATAAAGCCGGGCGCCCATCCGAGGCGCCAGTAGTGAATTGGCATGGCGTCTACAATTCGCACCTCATCCACGTAGGGCGCGAAGCCGTCGCGCAAGTGGTGCGGCTCCTCCTCCCAACTGACCAGCGTCAACATGTCCTTGCCGAAGTGGTCGGGCCAATGGGTCCACAGGTCGTACTGAAAGGGCTCGTATGAAATGTAGTAGGCCGACCGGAAGACCTCGGGCTGGCCGGGCAGGTAATAGCCGAGCAGTGCGGTCCAGCCGTAAAACTCCGAGCCGGTGAGCGTGCTCGCGCGCGGGGCATCGCCCAGATGCTCGAGCGCCAGCGTCGCCAGCGTGCGGCCGGTATCGTAGGGCGGGCGCCACGCCAGACGGGCGGCACCGAAGCCCAGCGCCACGAGGGCCAGCACCGCAGCAGCAGACACCAGCCAGCGCGCCTTCAGCCAACTGCCCACCGCCCCGATACCGATGACCGTGATGATGAGCAGCGGCGTGGCCAGCCAAGAGGGCTCGATGCGGTAGCCGGGCGATATCGCGAAGTAGAAGAACAACAGCGGCAAGCTGGCGGCTGCCGCCGCGGCATAGGCGGGCCGCCGGGGCGCATGCCAGAGGATAACCCCGAGTCCGGCGAGGAAGACCGGCGTGACCACGTTGAGCAGGCCCCCTATGCCGGTGAAGAAGCGCGCCATCGAGGCGGCCCGTTCGGCCCAGGTCTGCGTGTCCGAAACGTTCAGCGCGGCGGTGTGCCCGAAGGTGATCCAGTCATTGGCCCATTGCCAGAGCATGTAGGGCGTACAAAAGGCCACGGCCAGCAGCGCGGCAGCACACGGCATGCGATACTCGGGCAGTGGCCGCCGGCGCAGGGCCTGGTGCAGCGCGAAGCCGGCCAGCAACGACGCCGCCGACCAGCGCGCGAGGATGGCGAGGCCCAGGCAGGCGCCGGCCACCAGCCACCAGCGCCACGTGTTGGTATGCATCGCACGGATGTAGGCAACCAGCGTGGCGAGCGCAAAGGTCATCTCGAGGTCCATGGTCGTAGCGAGCGGTACCACATTGTTCGAGACCCCGAAGAAGGCGGCGCGCACGGTGGCGGCCAGGAGCGCGGCGCGCTCGTCGCACCCGAGTTGGCGCACCAGCCAGAAGACGAGCGGCAACTGCGCGAGGTGGCCGAGGTGTACGGCCAGACGCGTGCTGTGCGTACTTGCGCCGAACAACTCGGCGCCCAGGCGCATGAGATACATGACCAGCGGCGGCTTGCTGTGGTACCCCCAGTCGAGCTGTTGGCCGTACGCATAGTAGTAGGCCTCATCCATGTGCAGGTCGATGGTCTTCAGCGCGCCCAGCAAGGCCCAATAGACGGCCAGGGCCAAGGCCAGCCCGGCCAGCGCCAGACGCTCGCGCCCAAGCGTGCGCACGCTGAGCGCCGGCAGAGGCGGCGAGAGATCGCGCTGTTGCATGAGCCGTGCGGCCGCCCATGCCGCACCGCCGAGCACGAGTCCGAGCAGCAGGCCGGCCACGATGGAAAGCGGAAGGGCGCGCCCGGTAGCGATAAGGGCAACGGCATGCGCACCCACGGGCAGCGCGAACCACAGCGCCTCTTCGCGCCGGGGCCGCAGCGCGATGGCCAGCACCAGCATGAGTCCGGCCGCCACGACCGTCGGCGCAAACCCGGCGCCGGGCAATGCGGGGGCATAGGTCGTGCCGGTGGGATCGAGCGTTAACCACACTTCGAGGCGCGTGTCGTAGAAAGAGGCCTGCGTGCCGGCCAGGCTGGCGGGCGCCGGGCGCACCGGCAACCACGGCGCCAGCACCAGCCGGTACACTACGAAGGCGACGGTGCCGCACCACAGCAGGCGGCGCACCTGCGGGTTGCCAAAGAGCAGCGCCAGCACCAGCGTCACACAAGCGGGGGCCAACAGGAACTCGGGCGCGGCCAACAGCGCCGCCACACGCTGCAATACGGGCGCGGCATCGCCCGCGTTCAAGGCTTCGAACAACCACGCTTCCACTGCTGCACCCTCTGCCGGTAATGCCGGCCGATTCAGAATCGGCGGTAGAGTTTACAGCAGCGGGCGCAGGCGGGATACATGCCGCCGGCCTGCTGAATGCCACGGCGGAACGCGCGCAGGGTTTCGCCGTTGAAGAGGTCGAGCGGGTCGCCCTCACGAATACTGCCCGCCGCCAGGGGAATCGGCTGGCAGGTAATCACCT
>CAYMLC010000184.1:0-7099 GCA_964390765.1 uncultured Nitrospirales bacterium | reverse complement strand
AAGGCCTGCGGCGAGGTGACCTCGTGTACGTAGTGCCGGTCGATGTAGAGGATGGCGTCCTGGTTTTCCGGTTCGTGCACCAGGTGTGCGTCCCAAATCTTCTCGTAGATGTTCTTCGCCATTCCTTGCTCCTTTCCGCGCCGGCTAGTCGAGGCGCGCGCGATAGACAAACATGTCGAATTGTGCGGGGCTGACCCACTCTTTTCGCTCATCAAATCCCAACGGCGCGGCACGCCGCCCGACCCCATGAATACGGGCCTGCCATCAGGCCTGCACCTCCGCCCAGCGAAAGCAGTCCACCTCGTGGTCGTTCACCATGCCCGCCGCCTGCATATAGGCGTAGCAGATGGTCGACCCCACGAAGTTGAAGCCGCGTTGTTTCAGGTCCTTGCTCATGGCGTCCGAGCGCTCCGTCTTCGCGGGTATTTCGCGCCACTGCCGGTAACGGTTCACCACCGTCGCACCCTCCACAAATTGCCAGATGTAGGCGTCGAAACTCGCGAAGGCCTCCTGCACCTCCAGAAACGCGCGCGCATTGCGAATGGCGCTCTCAATCTTCTTGCGGTTCCGCACGATGCCCGCGTCGCCCAGCAGCCGTTCGACCTCGGCCTCGCCGTAGCGCGCGACCGCGGCCACATCCCAACCGGCAAAGGCCTCGCGGTAGGCCGGCCGTTTCTTCAATATCGTCAGCCAGCTCAATCCGGCCTGCGCACCGTCCAGCACCAGATACTCAAAGTGCTGCCGGTCGTCATGCGTCGGCACGCCCCACTCGGTGTCGTGGTAGTGCACCTCCAACGCATGGCGCGCCCAGGCGCAGCGATGCGGCTGAGCCGTCATGCACCGGCACCGTGCGCGGCCGGCAAAGCCGTAGCCACGCTCACGGCCCGCAGCAGGATGACCGCCGAACCCGCGGGCGGCAGTTGGCCCGCTTCCATCGGCATCACGCCATCCCGCATGCGTCCACGCAGGGGCTTGTCCCATTTATCCGATGCCGCCATGACGTGGCTCCTCACGCATTGTACTTGCGCAACAGGTCATTCAAGGCCTCGCGCAAGAGCTCCGCGTCCTTAATGCCCTCGCGCTCCGCCAGCCGCCGCAGCCCCATCAACTGGCCCTGCGTGTAATGGCTCGTCTTCGTCACCATCTTCTCCTCGCGCGCCAGACATACCTTGTTGCGGCCCGTCGCCTTGGCCCGGTACAGCGCACCGCTCGCCTTCGCAAACAAATCCGAAGCGGCCGCACCGTCATCCGGATACGCCGCCAGGCCAACGCTCACCTGTAGCTCTACCTCGGCACGCTGCCCAGCCAACGTGTGCGCATCATCGAAGGACGTGCGAAACTGCTCGAGCGCAAGAAACGCCGCCTCTTTCTCCACCGCCCACGCCACGCCAAACGCATCGCCGCCCACACGCGCGACCCGCGCCGCGGGAAGCGCCTCCGCCAGTGCGGCGCCCAGCCGCTCGATGGCCGCCTCGCCCGCCACCCGGCCCAGCCGCTGGTTCAGACGGCCCTGCAAATCCATGTCGACCAGCGCGAAGCACACCGGGCCGCCGGACTTCCGCGCCGCCGCGAGCAGCGCCTCGACTTCCTGCAGGAACGCTTCGCGCCCGGTGGGGGCTGGTTCCATCTGTAGATCAATCGCCATACCCTTTTATACCCAATACATCCTATGTATGTCAACCTATGTATTTTGCTCAGTCGCGGTCTGCTCAGTCGCGGTCCAGCGCGATCGTCCAGGCGTGGTCGCACGGGGCTTCCGAAGGACCGAAGGCAGGCAGGCTGATGCGTGTAAGTCCATCATCCTCCCGCATTTCCAGGTCACCGTCATACCCCAGCAGGCGCGCACGCGTGACCCCTGCTATCGGCAAGGACACCCGGCGCCCCGGCCACTCGAACAGAATGGCGTAGACGGTGCCGCCTTTCTCGGTGAAGCGCACGTTCTCCACTTCGGGCGCGTCATCCCAACGCTCGGTGCCGTAGATGGCTTCGCCGTTGACCTCGAGCCACGCGCCCATATCCGCGAGGCGCTGCTGCATAATCACGGGAATGCGCCCGTCGGCCGTGGGCCCGATGTCCAGCAGCAAGTTGCCGCCACGGCTGACGTTATCGATCAGCAGATGCAGCAGTTCCGTCGACGACCGGTACTCGTCTACCCCCTCGTTGCGGTTGTAGCCAAACGAATGCCCCATGCCCTGGCACTCTTCGAAGCGCCCGGCCTGCACCAGGTGGCCCTCGGGGATACCGCCGTATTCCGGGGTCGCAAAGCCGCCGTGCACATTGCGGCACTCCTTGCCCCAGCGGTCGTTGATGGCGATGTCGTCCGGCGCATCGCTCTCGTTGAACAGCCAGGCCAGAAACTCGGTGCTGCGCCACGTGCTGCTGGGGTGGCTCCATTCGCCGTCCGGCCAGAAGAGGTCTGGCTGGTAGCGCTGCACGAGATCCTTCATCTGCGGCAGCATGTGCTCTTCTACGTAGCGGTCGACATCGTTGAGATAGAGCGGGTTAAACCATTCGTACAGCGAGTAATAGAAGCCGAAGCGCAGCCCCGCCGCCTTCACCGCCTCGGACAGGTCACCGGCCAGCTCGCGGCCAGGCCCCACATCGACGCTGTTCCAATTCCACGCCTGGGCGCTGGGCCACAGGCAGTACCCGTCATGGTGCTTGGACGTAAGTACGACATAGCGCGCACCCGAGAGCCGGAAGAGTTCTGCCCATTCCGCAGGTTCGTACATTTCTGCTTTGAAGTCATCTGCAAAATGCGTATACTTCATATCTGCACCGTACGTTTTGTCGTGAAAGCGCCGTGTAGCGGACTTTCCCTGCATCATGTCGTGCCAGTACCACTCCGCATAGCGCTTCTTGGGGCCCCAGGCTGGAACACTGTAGACACCCCAGTGGATGAAGATGCCGAATTTTGCGTTTTCAAACCAGGTCGGGTTGGGCCGCTGGTCCAACGAGGCCCAATTCGGCTCGTAAATACGGTCTGCACTATACGCATTCGGCGCGGCTGCGAGTACAATAAGGATGAGGGCAAGGGCCCAATATCGGGAGATAGACATTTCGTGTGATTCCCTGTGCGGGTTTCGCGGCTGCAATTTCGTGGTTCTGTAAGGTAATGTGCACCCGGCGGGCTGGGCGCACAAGTCTTTAAGGTAGAGGCATGGCGAGTGAAATCTCACTCCAGCGCACTGTCGGCTTCCGGGCCGCCGTGATTCTGGGCGCTGTGATTTTCTTCTTGCTGCTTGCCGTTGGCGGTGAACGCATCTTCGCCCGCCGGGCCTTGGCCTGGGAGCAAGCGATGGCGCACGCCGCACACGCCCGCTTTGTACTGCATAGCACAGTGCGTGACAAAGTCGCTGCGGGCACACCGCTCCAGCAAGCGCTGGACATCGCCGTGCGCGCGGCCCGCGCGGATGAGATGCACACCGCCCCCTCGTGCGTCTTCGTGCTCACCGAGTCCGGCGAAGAGCTGGCGCGCAGTGGCTTTCTTCCTGACGGCGAGGGCGCCTACAAGGTTACGGTGGAAGCCGCCCTCGAGGAAGACTGGCCCCGCAGCGAAATGCTTACAGCGCAAGCTGAAGTCATCGACGCCGCCCGGCTGGAACTGCCAGCCGCGGCGACTGGTGGCCAGCGCGTGGCCATGGCCATCGTGGTGCCGGCGGCCGTGGGGTTCTTCGACCTGCTGCCGTTGGTCGTGCCGGGGGTGCTGATGGCCGCCCTCGCTGCCGCGGTCGTGGGCCTGTGCATTTTGCTCGGTGCGCGGCGGTTGGTCTTCAGGCCGCTACATGCGATGGCCATGCAGGCCGAGCGGCTGGGCCGCGGCGAGGCCGCCGAACTGCCCACACGGTACACCCGGCCCGATGGCGATGAAGTGCAACGCGTGGGCTGGGCCCTGCGCGAGATGCACCGTTCGCTGCAGCAGGCGGCAGAGGAAGCCCGCGCCCAGGCCGCGCGGGTGCGGGTCCTGCTGCGCAGTACGGCCGAGGCCATCTTCGGCCTCGACACCGAGGGCCGGTGTACCTTTGCCAATCCGGCTTGCGCACGGGTACTGGGCTACGAATCGAGCGACGCACTCATTGGCCAGCCGATGCTGACCCTGCTGGCGCCCGAGGTTGAAGACGCGGCCATGCGGGCGCGCCTATCCGGCGCACTCAGCCGGGGCACGCCGCTGAACCGGCGGCTGCACCTCGAGCACGTGAAGCTGCGCTGCGCCGCGGGGCAGACCCTCGACGCCGAGCTCTGGGTATCGCCCATGGAGACCCCGGGCCTGGCCGGCGACCGCGTAGTAACCTTTCTCGACCGCAGCGCCATGCGCGCGGCCGAGCGCGAGCGCCACGCCAACGAGGCACGCTACCGGGCCATTGTCGAGAGTCAGCAGGACGTGGTGGTGCGCTGGACGCCGGAAGGACGCATCGTATTCTGCAACGACGCCGGGTGCGCCTTTTTCTGCCTGGAAGCCGAGGCCGCACAAGACGCGTACTGGCCCGCGCACATGCCGCCGGAAGACCGCGATGAGGCCATCGCCTTCGCCCGTGCGTTCGCGCACAACCCGCGGCCCATGCGTATCGAGACGCGCGGCGGCGGCCGCGTGGTGGACTGGTTCGTGGCCCCCATGTTCGACGAGCACGGCAGCCTGCGCGAAGTGCAATCGGTGGGCCGCGACATCACCGCGCTCAAGCAGGCCGAGCAAGAGCACCTGGCGCTCGAGTCGCGCGTGCAACAGGCGCAGCGGCTCGAAAGCCTCGCCGTGCTGGCGGGCGGCGTGGCCCACGATTTCAACAATCGCCTGATGGGCATCCTGGGCAATGCCGAGCTGGCGGCTACGCACGTGGCCGGCAATGAAGCGGCGCTGAATCACCTGCACGAAATCGAAGAATCCGCCCAGCAAGCCGCGGAACTCGTGCGTCAATTGCTCGCGTATGTGGGACACGGCAACGCATCGGTCGCGCCGCTCGACCTGTCGGACCTCGCCGAATCGATGCGCGAACTGCTGCACATTACCGTATCGAAGGAGGCGCATCTGCACACCGATTTCAAGCACCCGCTGCCGCTGGTCCTGGCCGACGCCGTGCAGATTCGCCAGTTACTCGTGAATCTGGCCACGAATGCGAGCGAGGCGCTGGGCGAGCAGTCCGGCACGATTACGGTGCGCACCGGCGATGCACGCTACGAAGACGACAACCTGCCCGGCAATGTGTTCGACGGCACCTTCGAGCAGGGCCACTACGCCTACATCGAGGTGACCGATACCGGCGCGGGCATCGAATCGCACCTGCTGCCGCGCATCTTCGACCCCTTCTTCAGCACCAAATTCGCGGGGCGCGGGCTGGGTCTGGCCGCGGCCATGGGCATCGTGCGGCGCCACCATGGCGCTATCGCTGTCGAGAGTGAGCCGGGGCAGGGTGCGCGCTTCCGCGTGCTGTTTCCGGTGGCCGATTCGGCCAAGGCATTGCCGGCGCCGCCACCCACGCCCGAGCAAGCCGAGACCCTGCGCGCAGGCGGGCGCGCCCTCGTCGTCGACGACGAGCCCATCGTACGCAACATTCTGGGTGGCATGCTGGAGGAACTCGGCTTCGCGGTCGACTACGCCGCGGACGGTGCTGAAGCCCTCGCCCTTTACGATGAGCGAGGCGCGGTCTGGCGCGTTATCCTGCTCGACATTCTCATGCCGCGTATGGACGGCCACGAGGTGCTGCAGGCGCTCTCCGAACGCGAATGCCCCGTGCCGGTGATCGTGACCAGTGGCTATGCGGCCGAGGCGAGCCTGGCGCTGCGTACCGGCAGCCGCGCCTTTCTCCAGAAGCCGTATACCATTCAGCACTTGCAGGCCACGCTGCTGGAAGTCTTGTCCGCCGGGCAGCAGGATTAAACTCGAACCCGCGTTCGCGGTATAACCCCGGCCAGCGCACGCCCGTCACATACCTTCGACCGGTCGCCGGGCAGCGGGCAGGTGTATGAATCGGTTCGGCATCCGGTGTTCCCACCCGGCAAAGGCCCCCCGTGCAGCCTAGCTTGTCAGCGCCGGCAAGGCGGTCAGCACAGAACCACAGGCCCAGTGGGATAAGGAGTCGGCACGCGTTATGGCCTCGCCCTTAACTGGCAGTTCCCGCTTTCGAGTGTGGCCCTTGCTTTCGGGCTGGTTGCTGGCCCTCAGGCGGCAAGGACCAAAATGGGCGGCCAATATGGCGATCGCATTGGGGGGCTTGCTCGCCGGTTTTCTGGTGCTCGAACTCGGCCTGCGCCTCATGCTCTACGGCGGACTGACGTGGCAGCATGCCGCGCTGCCACCTGTGGTTCGGGTACCCGACCCCGAACTCGGCTGGCGGCTGGCGCCCGGCCAGCGTGCGGCGTCGGTCAGCCTGGATTATCGCCACGTGATCGAAACCAATGCCGAGGGCCTGCGCGACTGCCCCACCCCGGCCACCGTCGGCGACGGCACCTTCACCGTGGCGCTGCTGGGCGATTCCTATATGGAAGGCGCCCACGTGGCCGAGGAAGACGGCTTTCAATATCAGCTCGAACAGCGGCTGGGGCCCGCGGTACGCGTGGTGAATCTTGGCGTCGGTGGTTACGGCACCACCCAGGCGTGGCGCAAGCTCGAGCAGGAAGGGCTGCGCTACGCGCCGGACCTGGTGCTGCTGGGGTTCTATGCGGAAAACGACGTGTACAACAATTCGCGCGAACTCTCGCGCATCATGTGGGGCGCGGACAATCCGCGCTATTTCAGCCGCCCCTATCTCGAGCAGCGAGAGGGCGACTGGCACATGGTGCCGCCGCAGTACGCGCGGGCGCGGGCCGGCTTTGAAGAGCGGATGGCGGACTACTCGCCTGCCCGGCAGTGGCTGGCACGCTTCACGGACAGCGCCGTCGAAGAGACGTGGAAGCGCATGTGGCGCCTGTACCGGCAGAAGACGCACGACCCCGGCAACGACATGAACATCCATCTCGGCGCTTATCTGCAAGCGTACGACCCCGCACTCACCCCGAAAGCACGCTCGATAAGGCGGGCTACGCGCGGGCGTGGGCGGCTGCCTGGCAGACGACCGAGGAGGCTCTCGAACGTATCCACGCAACGGCTGCCGGCGCCGGCGCATCGTTC
>CAYMLC010000183.1:0-7160 GCA_964390765.1 uncultured Nitrospirales bacterium | reverse complement strand
GATGCCACCGAGGTACGCGAATACCAGCGCCTGATTTTGGCGCAGCGAGTGCCAGGCGTCGCGCAGAATCGGCACGTACTACTCCGTAACGCTGAGATGCTGCGCCTCGACGGCGGGCAGCTGGTGCTGCTGCTGCCGGAAGACATAGCGTGTGATGAGTTCGCGGCGCTCGTTGCTCATGCCCACGAAGGCGCCGCGTACCAGATAGCGGCCGGCCGTCAGCGGGGCACTGTCTACAATCCGACCCAGCACGGTGAAGTTCGCCTCTTCGGGCATGGCCAGTTCAAAGCGCAACAGCGCGCTTGTGGAGACTTCCTGCGGCAGCATCAGGGCATAGCCGCCCGCGCTCAGGCTGGTGATGCGTCCACGGATGCGTGCACTCACGGTGTGTTCTTCAATATCGCGCGTGCGCGTGCCGGGCGGTGCGGTCAACACCTGCACCTCGACGGTCTGCTCGTGGCGGATGCGGTAATGTGCGCGCGCCTGCAGCCGCTTCAATTCGCGCGAGTGCTCAAATTTCCAGCGGGTCGGTTCCTCTTCGACAGCCAGCAGGCGCGCACTCAACACATAGCGGGCATCTTCTTCGCGGTACAGCCGGAAGCGCAGGGTGTCGCCCGGGCGAAAGGAGATGGGCGCGGCGCCCGCTTCGGGCGACAGGTAGAAGTGCGCTTCGTCTACCGCGCACACGATCGTGCGGTGCCATTGCGGAGTCACCTGTTCGGGTTCGGCCACCCACAGCGTCTGACCGGGAATCAGGTCGCGCGTGTTGTCGATGCGCTGGCCCAGCGGCACGTAGTCGAGCCCCAGGCGGATGCGGATATCGCGCAGCATCTGGCCGCGCAACTCGCCCTCGGGCGTGTTCACATCAGGACCGAGGCCATCCATCTCTGCGTCGACGCACTGGTCGAATTCGCGGCGGGTGGTGATGGCGCGCAGGGGGGCGTGGGGCCGGTGCCGCTCGATGACTTCACGCAGCAGCGCCCACTCTTCCTTGCTCAACTCGCGCTCGTCGGCAATCTCGCGCACGTTCGCCCATTCGCCCTGGCGCCGCTCACGCTCTTGCTGGCGCCGCCGCCAACCCGCCATGACGAAGGCCAGCACGAGCACGAGAAAGACCACCGCAACCGCGCCCAGCAGATAGGGGTTCGTGGCATTCTCGTAAATGATTAGGGGCCGGTCGTCTAGCACGCGCGTTCCTCGCTCGCCTCGCTTCGATTATAGGAGGCGCCGCCGGGTCACGCCAATCGCCGCGCGCCCGGGCTTACTCGACGATAAACCCTTCCTTCTCCAGCAGGCGCCCCAGCTCGTTGCGGTCGAAGTCGCGGCAACGCACCAGGCGTTTCGAGTCGACGGCCTCGAAGTGTTTGTTCAGCCGATTGCGGTGCATCAGGTCGGCCACGACCAGGGGGTCGTCGCTCTCGAGCACGTGCACGGTACGCAGGCGCACGCGTTTCATGCCGCCGCGCCAGTCTTCGAGTGTCGTGGTTACGTTGCGCGGCAGTTCGGCGCCCCGGTTGTATTGCACCAGAAACGACACGAACGCGTCGCCGTCGTGCCCTTCTTGAAGCGCCTGGGTAAAGGAGTCCTTGCTCAGGTGATAGACCGTGGCGGCGCCCGTGCTGGTGCGTACGGCGAAGCGGTCGAGCGGAACCGTGAGCAGCGGGTCCATGTCTTCCGACGCAACCACGATGTCGAAGTTGGGCTGCACCACGAATTCGCACTTGTGCGGGGGGAACTGTTCGTCGAGCGTGGGGTCTTCGTGCTCGCGCAGCAGTGCCGCGCCCAGTTGCGTCACACAGAAGACGCTCTCGCCGTCGACAGTTGCCCGGTCGACGACGCCCAGCCAGAACAGGGTTTCTTCGAGCGCGCGCGCCAGGCGCGCTTCGAGTTGGCCAGAAGCGCTCGGGCTCTGATAGGCCCAGTGCCCGCCCGACTGGCGCAGTACCGCTTCCTCGGAGGCGTCGGTCTGCGACACGGCATAGCGCACAAACGACGTCACCGGATACCAGCGCTCCACGCCCGCGTCATCGATCAGGCTGTGCAGCGTCTTGCGCGCATCGGCCTCGTCGCCCCGCTCGAGCATCCACCTGTAGACCAGGCGGTGGCGGGCCGTGCGGCCGAGCGGCAGCAGCTCATCAAGCGCACCGGCCCGCAGTGTGTTGTCGACCTGGCTCAGCCAGCCCAGGCCCTCCGCCACCCACAGACACGTGGTCAGCGAGGGTTCGCTTTCTTCCGGCACGATCTCGGCCAGCCGGCGCCGGTCTTCACGGAACAGGTCGCCGTCGCCACGCAGGCGTGCGGGCCGCGCCGCGAGCGCCGCCACCAGCCGGCACAGGCGCTCGCTCAATTCGATGGCCCGCCGCTGGCGCGGCTCGGGTGCGGTGCGCAGTGCCTTCAGTTTGTTCTTGCGGCTCTGGCTCTTCGTGTTCGAGTTGCGCCACTGCCGCAGTTCCGCGAGCAGGGCGACCGCGCGCACCAGGCGCTCCTCACTGTCGAAGCGGAACAATTCGAACAGGGCGCAGGACCGCAGCAGTTCGAGCAGCGCCTGCTCGACTTCGTACTCGCTGCCGCCGTGCGCCAGGCGCAGCTTCGAGACCGGCATGATGCCGTCGCGCGATTGCCACACCAGGTCAAACAGTTCCTGGGCCGTCTGTGAAAAGCCGCGGGTTGCGACGAACTCTACGATCGCGTCGGGCGTGTAGTAGCAGCGCTCGACCAGGATCTCGGCGGCGGCCTTCTTTGTGGTCGGCTGCGGCAGGTCGAGCTGTTCTTCGAGACGGCGGAAGTCGTGCGCGTTTACCCCGCGCACTTGCCGCTGCACGGCACCGATGTCGCCGCGGTTCTCCATGCCGTCCTGAATGCGCTTCACGAGCCCGGCACCTTCCGGCACCAGCTTCACCTTGGTGAGATCGGTGAACATCAGGCGGCCGTTCACGTCGATCAGGTACTCGACTTCTTCTTCCGGCAGCTCGAGCTTCTTCGACAGAAAGCGCACCGTCAACCCGGCACGGCTGTTGTTCGCCAATTCGCTGGCCATGCGAAAGGCGGCGCGGCTCATTCCTTCGAGCGATACCAACAGGCTGGTGCCGTGGCGCATCGAGATTGCCTCTCCCCGCATGTAATCGACTGCTGCGTGCGCTAAATGAAACGATGAGTATAGAGTGCCTATGGAAAACTGACAAGCGTGCGCATCACGGCGCCGGCACGCGCGCTCGACCTTGCGCCCGACGCCGCATACCTCTGCTAGACTCCCGTCTTATGCAAGACCTGCAACGCACACTTATCGAGCCGGAAGACCGGCGCCGCGCGCGCATCGCCGCGGTGACATCCGTAGTGCTGCATGCGCTCGCGGTGCTCGCGCTGATGTGGCTGGCCGCACCGCCCGGGCAGTGGGGGGGACCCGACGAGGAGGAGGAGATGATGGCGCTCAACCTCGTGGAGGCGGCAGCGGTCGCGCCGCGCTATCTGGTCGATGCCGGAGCGCCTGCCGACCAGCCGGTCCCGCCGACGAATCGCATCGCACGGCAGGACGCGTTGTCGCGTGCGCCCGAGCGCGTGGATGCCGACCAGACCGGCGTGCCGCTGCCGGAGGCGCCCATGGACACCTTGCCGTCGCCGCCACCCGCGAGCCCGGCTGCGCCTCCAGTGGCGCCCGCACCGCCCGTGCTGCCCGCGCCGCCCTCGCCCCGGGCGCCATTGGCCAACGGCGCGCCGCCCGAACCCGAACCGGATACCGCGCCCGAGCCCGATAGTGCGCCCGCGCCCGATAGTGCGCCCGACTCGGAGACCGACACCGCGCCGAGACCTGCGCCCACACCCCCCGCGCAAGACCTGAGCGAATTGCCGCCGGTCGCGCCGGCACCGCAGGCCGATGCGCCTTCGGTTTCGGTGGGGGAACCGGCCACCCGTGAGGCGCCCGCGCCCACGCCCGAGCCGCCGGAAGAAACGCCCCCGCGCGACGAGCGTATGCAGGTGGCGCAGGCCCGGCCGCCCCAACCCGCGCAGCCGCCGGTGCCCCCCTCGACGCCGCAGGCTGCGCAGGCCCCCTCGCCGCGCGCTGCCGCGCCGAGCGATACCCCGCCGCGTGCCGGGCGTTCGCGCGTGCAGGGGCAGGCTATGAACCGCGGCGTGCTCAGCTTTGAGGCGAACCGAGATGAGATCGCGGAATACCTGACCATCGTGCGTGACCGCGTGGAGCGCGCCTGGACGGCGATGCTCGCAACGCGCTATCAGGGCACGCAGCCGACCAGGGCGGTCATCGATTGCGTGATTGCGCCGGACGGGCGCCTGCTCGAAGCGCGTATTGTGGAGTCGGGCGAACGCATCTTTGCGGGCCTGTCGCAGCGCGCGCTCCAGGACGCGGGCCCCTTTCCGCCGTTCCCTTTTGAAGTGCCCGACCTCTACCGGACCAACAACATCGAGATACGCTGGACCTTTTCGTACCTGTAGGAGTCACGTCGTGGAGTTTGCCGACATGCTGCGCCAGGGAGGCTGGCCGATTCTCGTGCTTGCGGGGTTCTCGCTCGTGGCGGTGGCGATTGCGGTCGAGCGTGCGCTGGGTCTGCGGCGCGCGGCCGTATTCGATCGGAAGGTCCTCGACGCACTCGAGCGCTGCCGCGAGGAGGCCGATGTACAACGCGCGTACATCACGGCGCAGCGCGCGCACGGACCCTTCGCGCGTCTCATTGAAGCGGTCATCAGCGCGCGCTATCTCGACCACGCGCAGTCGGTCGAGGCCATGCACGCGGCGGGCCGCACACAGCTGGGCCGCCTGCAACGCGGCCTCACGGCCCTCGAGATTATCGCCAGCGCCAGCCCGCTGATCGGTCTCCTGGGCACGGTGCTGGGCATGGTCACCGTCTTCGATGCGATCAGTGCGCGCGGCCTTGGCAATCCGCAGGTACTCGCCGATGGCATTGGCGAGGCGCTCATCACCACCATCGCCGGGCTGTGCGTGGCCATTCCCGCGCTTGCGTGTCACAGTTGGTTCAGCAAGCGTGCGGAAGAAATCGCCATCGAGATGCAGAACCGCGCCACCACCTTGCTCCTGCAATTGCAGCAACTGCGCTGACAGCGCCTTTCCCCTGCGCCGGAGGGGCTGGTTTGCGGGTTCCGTGGTTTACGGCGTGATGCCCTGCAGCCACGCAATCAGCGGGCGGCGCACCCCGCGCACCGTTGCACGCATGGTCAGCGACGTGTCTTGCGCATCCACCTGCAGGTCCAGCGCGACGCCACGTGTGGCCCACACCGGCGCCCAGCCCGCTTCTATTTCGGTCAGCGCCTCGGCCCACGCGCGCCCGGCTGCCTCCTCGCGCATTTCAAAACGGCCGTCCACCTGCACCGAGTCGCGCGCGTCGAAGTTGAGGGTCGCGGTTCCGTACGCCAGCCCATCCAGCAGCGCGTAGAGCGCTTCGGGGTTTTCCAGCCGCAGGGTGTCGGGCAGGGGCAGCGCCCACACTACGGGCGTCAGCACCGCTGCGGCGTGCCCGCCGCGGTTCTCGAGCGATACGGCCACGGCATGCGCCTCGGGAAGGGGTGGAAGCTGCGCCGGCGCTCCGCCTTGCGCGGGCGGCTGCCACGCGCCGGGTAGCGCCAGGCGGCCCGTGCGCAGCCAGAGCCCAGCATCAGATACAGCAGGCTGCCACGCCACCGCGCCCGGTACATGCAGCGGGCCCGAATCCGCGCCCAACCGTTCCCAGATGTCGGCCACGCGCCGCAGGCTTGCGGCCATCACCACGCGCATCGCGCCGGTGTCGTCTTCCCGCGCCAGGCCCACCGCCGCCTCGTAGGGCATATAGGGGTCCACCGCGCCCGCCGGCAGGCTGGGCAGTGCATCGTCGACCAGGCGGGTGATGCGGGGGGCGTCGGTGTCGATGCGTACCACCACCGCCGTACCCGGCCCCGTGACCGCTGCGACGGTATCGTGCGCCCAGGCGGCCGTGAAGATCGGCAGGTGAAACAGGCCCATCACGGCGGCCAGGCTGCCAACCGCCGCCAGCAGGACCACCGCCATACACCCGAGACAACACGTTTTGCGCACAGGGCCTCCGGGTCGTCTTCCCCCCCAAAAAAACCAACGCCCCGCCGGCCTGGACCGGGCGGGGCGATGTGGTTACTGCTGATTGCGCGGGGGCGGCCTAAGGCTCCACCGGTGCGATGACCAACTCACGCACCTCGCCTTTGGCCACCAAGCTCTCGCTGCTGTCGTAAATCATGTACTTCTTGCAGCCTTCTTCCCGCGCGTCGTCTTCCACACACCCCTCAAAGGCGTTTCGCCAACCCTGCATCTCCTCCGCGTTCCAAAGTGTTTCTTCCTGTTCAGACATGGTGTGGCGCCAAATCTTCTTGGCCATGAAAGCGACTCCCGTGTTGCCCTTCCGTCGTTTCATCCCCCAGAATGCTGGCGTGGCGGTGGCTCCCCACGCAGCACCAACCCCAAGCGCTGGCTGGGTTCGACGGAGCATAGCAAACGGCCTGCGCACTATCAACCATCAGGTGTCTCCCGTTGACGCAAGAATCATTGTTTAGCGCAGAATACGGAGAATAATTATGGCCCGGCAACGTCCTTACCGCGCCGCACTGATCGGCGCCGGCGCCATTGCGCAGGCCTGCCATGCACCCGGCTATGCCCGGCGTTCCGACGTGGAACTTGTCGCTTTCGCCGACCCCGTACTTGCGCGCCACGAAGAAATGGCGGAGGCCTATCCGGAGGTGGCGGCGTACAGCGATTACCACGCCATGTTGACCGACGTGAAGCCGGAAGTGGTGAGTATCTGTACGCCGAACGTGCACCATTGCCGGGCCACCCTGCGTGCGCTCGAAGTGAAGGCACACGTGCTGTGCGAGAAGCCCATCGCGATGACGCTGCGCGAAGCCGAGCAGATGATCGACGCGGCCACCGCGGTGCGGCGCAAGCTGATGGTCGGCTTCACCCACCGCCTCTATACAGGTCCCATACGCGCCAAGGCCCTGCTGGAAGAAGGGGCGATTGGCCGGCCCTTCATGATGCGCGTGCGCTTTGCCCACGGCGGCCCGTATCCCGGCTGGGCGAAGGATGACTGGTTTTACAAGCCGGTGCAGGCGGGTGGCGGCGCACTCTTCGATATGGGCATCCACGCCATCGATCTGTGCCAGTGGCTGGTGGGGCCGATTGCGAGCGT
>CAYMLC010000182.1:2356-7197 GCA_964390765.1 uncultured Nitrospirales bacterium | reverse complement strand
AAGTCGAGTCCGCACACCGCAATCGACGGCTTCCAGTAGAGCGCGGGCTGGGCCATGCCCTCCGCAAACTCGATGTCCGTCACGGGCACGCCGTTGTAATTGCGGCCATAGGTAATGACCGGCCAGCCGTAATTCACGCCGCCCCGGATGACGTTCAACTCGTCGCCGCCCATCGGCCCGTGCTCGGTCGACCACAGCGCGTCGGTAGCAGGATGAATGGCAAGCCCCTGCGGATTGCGGTTGCCAAAGCTGTAGATCGATTGCACGGCGTCGCGATTACCGACAAAGGGGTTGTCGGCCGGGATGGTGCCATCGCGGTGGATGCGGTGCACCTTGCCGTTCGGTCGCGACAGGTCCTGCGCGTGGTTCTGCATGCCGCGGTCGCCAATAGCAAAATAGAGGTGTCCCTCGGCGTCGAACACAATGCGGCAACCGTAGTGCAGGCGCGAGCGCAGGTAGTGTTCAGTATTCGCTTCCCACAGGACTTCCTGGTCCGTCCACGCGCCATCGGCGATCCGCCCGCGTACGATGCGTGTCATCGCGGCGCGCTCGTCTTCCGGCGATGCGTGGCTGTAGGCCAGATAGACCCAGCCGTTGCTGGTGTAGTCGGGGTCGATCGCCACGTCGAGCATGCCGCCCTGCCCCTCGGCCAGCACGGGCGGCGTTCCGCTGATGGGCGCCGTTTGCAGCGCGCCGTCTTGCCACAGGCGCACGGGCCCCGGGCGCTCGGTGATGAGCGCGGTGTCCGCGTCGAGCCAGTCAATCGCCCACGGCACATCCAGTCCCTCGGCGATCAACTCGACACGTACTACGTAGTCCTGCGTCTGATACGTCTCGGGCAGGCTGGGCGGCTCGGGCGCGGCCTTCTCTTCCTGCGCCAGAATGAAATCGGTCAACGCGTTGATCTCGGCGTCGCTCAGCGAATCCTCGTACGCCGGCATCCCCACTTCGGTGATGCCATGCTCGATGTTGCGCTTGATGTAGCCGCGCCCCGCGCCGTACATCCAGATACCGTCGACCATGCTCTGCGCGTTACCGCCCTGCAGGTTCTCACCGTGACACTGCATGCAGTACTGGTTGTAGACCGCCCGCACATCGATGTCGTCCTGTGCCGGCGCAGGGGATGACAACAACGTGAGCGTGAACGCGAGCGAGAGAAATCCGAATGACTTCATGGGGTAGCGCCTCCGTTTGAACCGCGCCAGCCTAGCAGAGCAGGCCGCGAACGGCCACCCCCCGGCAGCGGTCTACGACCGCGTGGGCAGGCGTCCGTAGGACTGCGGGTCGTCGGCTGGCTTTGATGCCCCGGCGTCGCTTAGGCTCTCGGATGAGCCAAGCGAATGGAGCGGCGGTCCGGCAGGCCATGCGAAGCCGCCGCAGACCGGTCCGCGCAGTATGAGCGAAGACACGTACGCATTTCGCCGGTACTGACAAATCTCCTGGCCTTTTTGCCCATCGTCCTGCTGCTGGTTCTCAGCATCCTGCGCGATGTGCGCATCGGCATCGCCGTGGGACTCGCCGCCACGATAGTGCTGTTCTTCGCCGGCGGCGGCGCACTGCCCACCTTCCTTGCCAGCCTCGTCAGCGCGCTGGTGAACACCACCGGCATCCTCATGATCATCTTCGGCGCCGTGCTCCTCTACCACGTGATGGAGCAGAAAAAGTACATTGCGCGCATTGAAGATTCGCTGGCCGCGGTGCATCCCGATCGCACCTTCCGCTTCTATTTCCTCGCCATCTTTCTCACCGCTTTCTTCGAGGGCGTGGCCGGCTTCGGCACGCCGGGCGCCATCGTACCGCTGCTCCTCATTGCAATGGGCTATCCGCCTGTCCTGTCGACCGCCGTGGTCCTGCTCATCGATGGATTCTTTGAGGTATCGGGCGCGGTAGGCACGCCCGTCATCGCCGGACTCGAATTGCCACTTGGCCTCGATGCGGAAACCGTGAGCGCGGTCTATCGCGTGGCGACCCTCGCCATACTTGCCGCGGGCTTTGCCGTGATGGGCTTCGTCGATTACGCCTTGCGCAAGGAAACCGGCGAGCGCGCCAACGCCGCCTGCTGGGCGCTCGTCCCCGGCATTCTCGTACCCTATGCCGTGCTGGCGCCAGCGCTCAAGGCAATCAGCGGCATCCTGGCCGCCGTCGTGCTGGCCGGCGGCGCCTATGTCTTTCTGTTCAAGAACCGGCGGCTCAATTGGAAGCCATGGTTGCCCTACGGCCTGCTGGTCATACTGCTGCTGCTGCCCAAGGGTATCCCCGCGCTCGCGGAACTGCTGACGTTCCGCATCGCCTTCACGGGCATCTTCGGCACGGAAGTCGATGCGGCCTTGCAGCCGCTGCGTTCACCGCTGGTGCCCTTCGTGGTCTCGGCCGCGTTCGCGCTGCTGCTCGTGCGCGATACCCGAATCGATTGGCAGCCCGTCGTCAAGAAGACCTTCGCAGTCTTCGTCGTGCTTTTTCCTTCGCTCGCCATTACCCAACTCATGATTCACAGCGGCGGCGAAGGCCCTTCCATGATCGACTCCATCGCCACAGTATTCACAGCCGCCGGCCCGGCGTATCCGCTGGTCAGCCCGCTGCTCGCGGTCATTGGCAGTTTCGTGACCGGAAGCACCACCGTGTCGAACATCATCTTCGGCCCGGTGCAGGCCAACGCCGCCGGCGAGCTCGGCCTGCCCGTCGACGTGATACTCGGGCTGCAACTGGCCGGTGCCTCGCTCGGCAATGCGGTCTGCCTCTTTAATATCATCGCCGCCGCAGCCGTGGCGGGTATCAAGGAATACCGCGGCGTACTCCGCATGAACCTGCTGCCTGTGGTAGCGGCGTCGCTCGTGTGCTCTGCGGTGGGATATGTGTACCTCCTTTTCATAAGCTAGCCCCGGCGTCGAAGCAGCGGCAAATGCTCGAGCGATACGCGAGCGATATCTGGCAACACGCGCGGGGAGCAGAGGGTGGCCATATGCGATTTCTTGTTCGCTGGCTGGTAGCAGTCCTGTTTGGTATCGGTGGGACCGGTCTCGCACCTAGAGACGCGCCCGCCTTGACCTGGGCCGACTGGTATCGCCCGGACGACCAACCGGTATTCACCACAGAATACGGCAACAACCACGATGCCATTCTATTCGTGGAGCCCGACAGCGAATACCCCTATCACCTCCTCATCAGTCATACACCGGCCGCCGCGCATCTGTGGCGTGCGAAGCAGTGGTCTTGGCGCAGTGAAGAATGGGAACTCGTCTCGGATACCTACCGGATTGGCCAGCACTATGAGTACGATGACGGAGTAAAGGTGGGCGGCATCTATTACGTATACGAAAGCGGCTACGTCTATACCACCGGCTTGCCGCTCGAAAGCGCCAGCGGCCGATGGCAGCGCGCCGGCACCTTCCCCAAAGCGCAGTGCGACGACGTCGGCGTGTACTATGAAGACGGTGTGTTTCACCTCTTCGGCGAATACGGCCACTTCCCCCACGGCCCCGACGGCACCAGCCTTGCCCATTTCACGTCAACGACGGGCCTGGGCGATTGGACGCTCGTGAATGCCAAGGCCGTGGACCCCAACCCCGATGGTCGTGCGACCTACGGGGTGGGCGACCCGACCATCGCAAAGATCGACGGCGCCTACTATCTATTCTGCGACCGGGAGGCCGAGGGCGTGCCGTATCGCGTCACCGCGTGGCGTGCGCCTGACCTCAGCACACCCTTCGAATACCTGGGGGTGGCCGCAGCACCACGCGCCGGCGAGACCGACGACTGGGACAACCACCGCGTGCAGGACCCCGACCTCGGGTTTATCCCCGAACTTGGCCGCTACGTCATGGTCTGCAACATGAAAGACCTAGACGGCGACCCGGGCGGCGATTTTCCCACACTCGAGGAGAGCGAGACGCGTGTAATTGGGATGTTCTACTCGCACCGAAGCACAGGCCTTGAATAGCCACTATCTGCCAGGACGTCTATATTGGTATTCAGCTGTCCAGAACCAAATGGGGAAACACTATGCATACCGTCTACTTTGCAACCAACCGCAAGCTGAAGAAGTCCGGGCCAAAGACCGACTTCACCGGTGACTTCAGCGCCGATGGGCTGGCAAATCTTCGCTTCGGCGAGGCCATGGTTAACGAGCGCGGGAGGGTCGAAGGTGTTAACGTCTACGAAGAAACACCTGACCTGAGTACACGCGGATCGCATACACTCTTCGAGTCCTTGAGGCAGCGGATGATCGAAAGTGAGAGCGACGTTATCATCTTCATCCACGGATTCAATGTGAGTTTCAAGAGTGCGCTTCATGCTGCGGCGCGCTTACGTGAGCGATACCAGCCGGCCGATGCGCCAAAAACCAACGTGGTTGCGTTTCGTTGGCCGTCCGATGGCAAGGCCACCTATTACCGAAGCGACCGCCTCGGCAGCGACGGCCCACGGCTTCCAATGTATTTACCTCCGAAGGTGACAGTCGTCGATTGCACACCAGTGGTCCATGGGGCGGTCGAGCATTCGTACTTCGTGGAGCGTACGCGGGTCGTGCAAGACGTCGTGGAAACCCTCAGCGGAAAGCCGAGCGACCAGATTAACGGCCGCGAATTCGAGCCCACAATGAACCGCTACCGCCTCCTCGTCTGAGCCGTCGCAGTCGTGGCCCCGTCGGGCGGATTGTCATCGGCTCCGGCGCGTGTTAACTTACCGAACGGTAGATATGACAGGAGCTTAGCCGATGCCGCCGACCGAACGCCGACACGCCACGGAAGCCGAAGCCCGCGAAATCGCCGAACAGAGCCGCCAGAAGGACTGGCAGAAGCCCAGCTTCATGCGCGATTTGTTCATGGGCCGCGTCCGCCCGGAAT
>CAYMLC010000182.1:0-2346 GCA_964390765.1 uncultured Nitrospirales bacterium | reverse complement strand
AGCAGGGCGAGCCGCTGCGCGCGGAGTACCAGGCCTTTCTCGACCAGCTGAAGACGTTTCTGCTCGACGAACTCGACCCCGTCGCCATCGACGAGACGGGCGAGTTCCCGGAGGGGCTCATCGAGCGGCTCGGCGAGTTGGGCGCACTGGGCATGAACCTGCCGCGCGACTATGCCGGCCAGGGCTTCAGCAAGTTCGAGTACTGCAAGGTGATGGAACTGTCGGCCGGTTATGAAGGCAGCATCATGGGCTTCCTCTCGCCGCACCAGTCGGTCGGCGTACCCGAGTGCCTGAAGCTGTTCGGGACCCCCGAGCAGAAGCAGCGCTTCCTGCCGCTGGCCGCCACCACGCACGTGACCGCTTTCGCGCTCACCGAGCCCGACGTCGGCTCGGACCCGGCGCGCCTCACCACCTCGCTCGAGACCACGCCGGAAGGCGACGCCTATCTGCTCAACGGCGAGAAGCTGTGGTGCACCAACGGGCTCGATGCGCGGCTGCTCGTGGTCATGGCGCGCCATAAGGAAACGCAGAAGATTAGCGCCATCGTCGTCGAGACCGACACACCCGGCGTTGAAATCACGCACCGTTGCCACTTCATGGGATTGCGCGCGCTGCGCAATGGCGTGATGCGCTTCACGAATGTGCGCGTACCGAAAGCGAACCTTATCGGCGAAGAGGGTGCCGGCCTGCGCATTGCCCTGACGGCACTCAACACCGGCCGCCTCAGCATCCCCTATGGCAGCGTGGGCACGGCGAAAAAGGCGCTCGAATGCGCGCGCACCTGGGCCGCCGAACGCACGCAATGGGGCCACCCCATCGGCAAGCACGAGGCCATCGCCCACAAGCTCTCGCACATGGCGGCCAAGGTCTTCGCCATGGAGAGTATCGCCGAGTTGTGCTGCCACCTGGCCGACGAGGGCAAGGTGGACTTCCGGATCGAGGCGGCCGCAGCAAAAGAATACAACACGTGCCGCGTCTGGGAAATCGTAGACGAGACGATGCAGATGCGCGGGGGCCGCGGGTACGAGACCGAGCAGTCTTTGCGCGCACGCGGCGAACGCCCCATGCCGGTCGAGCGCATGATGCGCGACACACGCATCTCGAAAATCTTCGAGGGCGCCAGCGAGATTATGCACCTCATCATGGCGCGCGAAGCGGTGGACACCCACCTGCAGGTGGCCGGCGCCATGGTGAATCCCAAGGCCACCACCGCCGAGAAGCTGCGCGCGTTGCCCGGCATCGTGGCCTTCTACGGCGCCTGGTATCCGCGCCAGTACGTGGGTCTGCGCGGATGGTTCGGCTTCAGCGAGTTCGCTGCATTGGCGCCGCACATGCGCTTCGTCGAGCGGCACGGGCGCAAGGCGGCCCGGCAGATCTTCCACGCCATGGCGCGCTACGGCCCCAAGCTCGAGAAGAAGCAGGCCTTCCTGTTCCGCTGGGTCGACATCGCACTCGAGCTCTTCGCGATGACCGTGGTCTGCGCGCGTGCAAACACGTGGCGCCAGATAGATGACCCGCGCGCGGACCATGCGCAGGAACTGGCCGACGTCTTCTGCCGCAATGCGCGCCGGCGCGTGGCCGACCTCGAGCGTGCGCTTTGGCAGAACGACGACGACGCCAACACCACACTGGCCGCGGGCGTGATGGAAGGGCGCTACCAGTGGCTCGAAGACGGCATCATCACACTGGCCGAGACGGAAGCCGCCTATGCCCGCAAGCACGCTGCGCCCTCCGAAGCGGCAGACGCCCCCACAGCAGCCAAATCCTATAGCATGGCGGGCAAATAGCAGCGCTCAAGGTTCATCCAGCCAGCTTGCGCCCATCAGGTCGCAGGCCATGCGCGCGTAGGGGTGGTCCTTCATCGGGCCTTCGGGCACGGTGCACCACTCGATGACGCAAAAGCCGAAGCGCTCGTAATAGGCAATGCCCGAGCGCCACGCCGACAGCCACATATGCGCGTGCCCGGCATCGCGAATCTGGCGCGCCGCCCAACGCAACAGATGCCTGCCGATACCCCGGCCGTGCACCGCGGGCTGCACGTAGAGAAAGCGCCCTTCGTCTTCGTAGAAGGCGCACAGCGCCACCAGTTCCGCACCTTGCCAGACGCCGCAATGCGTGTACGTCCGCAGATACTCGCGCCACGCCGCTTCGCTGTGCCGCCCCGCCAGCGATCCCAGAATCTGCTCGGCCGTGAATCCTTCGCTTTGCGCCACGTACCGATAGCCCGCCTGCATCAGCCCGCGCACGGCAGGCAGGTCGGCTTCGGTCAGCGGACGCTGGGGCGTTGGGCCGGAAACGTTGACCGGGGGCGGCTTGACGGGATCCATTGTGCGGCGGGGCTTCGGC
>CAYMLC010000181.1:6730-7229 GCA_964390765.1 uncultured Nitrospirales bacterium | reverse complement strand
TGGCATGGTGCCCCTACACCTGGCCGGCCGCGCGCTCGGGATCTCTGCCCCGCCGCAGGTAATACGATTCGTCCAGCGTTTCGTTCACATAGATCTCGACCGTCGCCTCCTCCACATACTCGACCGGAATACGGATCGCGCTGCCGGCCACATAGGTCTGCCGTGCAGTCTCATCGAACAGGGGCTGTTTCGTCCAAAGCGTGCGCCGCACGCCCTGGCGGTCCACCAACTCTACGCGCACCTCGCGGTCATACCAGTCATAGGGCATCTCGTGGCGCACCTGGGCTTCATAGCGGCCGGGCAGTTCACTGCTCGCGCCCGGCTTGACCTGATAGGTGATCACTTGCCCGTCGTAGATGAGCGTGTCCGGTGGCGGGTCCTGGTTCAGCACCACATCGGTCGCCGCGTCGGGCAAGTCAACCACCTGCGGCACCAGCCGCACATTCTGTCCGCGGAAGGCCGCCTCCAACTCGTCCACCTCCATGCCGCGAATGTCCGG
>CAYMLC010000181.1:3869-6720 GCA_964390765.1 uncultured Nitrospirales bacterium | reverse complement strand
TGTTGCGTCGCGTACCTGCGCTCAACAACAGGCTGATCTCGCCCTGGTTCGAAAGGTCCTGGCCGGGCGGCGGGTCCTGCGCAATCACAGTATCGCGCGGCGTGGGGTGGGGGATGCGCGCCACCGAACCCACCGCAAAACGCGCCTGTTGCAACTCGCGCCGCGCGTCGCCCAGGTTCATGCGCAACAAATCGGGTGCCGGCTGATAGCTGGGCCCCATGCTCACTACCGCACTCACCTTGCGGCCCGCCCGCACCACCTTGCCCGCTTCCGGGCGCTGGGCGATCACGTGGAACTCGGGCACGTTCTCATGCGGTACGCTGGTCTGCTTGCCCAGTTCCAGGCCTTCCTGCGCCAGAATGAGCGAGGCTTCGGTTACCGGGAGGTCGGTGATGCGCGGCACTTCGGTCGGTTCACCCCCCTCCAACGCGCCGAGAAAGACAAAGTAGGCCGCCCCCGCCATCACCAGCCCAAACACCACGAGTGCCGCCGTCCAGCGGATACTCCAAGCGACCAGCCGCAATATGAACAGCGCGACGCCTAGGATTACCTCCGTAAGCGTATCAAGAAGAATCCGTCCCAGCCCCCGTTCGTCGGGAGGGTGCGGTACTGTCCGGTCTCGAGTTGCCACGTGCTTAGCCAGTCGGGCCCGTCTTCTGCCGTGGCTGCGCCCGTGCGCAGCACCGCCTCGGCGATTGCTGTGGTTTCTTGCGGCGTGACCGTACACACGGCATACACGACGACGCCGCCGATCTTACAGTGGCTCATGGCCGCGCGCAATAAATCAGCCTGTTGCTGGGCCAGCCGCCCGATAGCCTCGGGCTGCAGCCGCCACTTCAGGTCCGGGTGGCGCCGCAGCGTGCCGAGGCCCGAGCACGGCGCATCCAGCAGTACGCGGTCGAACGGGCCGCGCAGTGGAGACTGGCGCCCGTCGCCGGCCACCCAGCGGATGCTGCCGATGCCCAGGCGCGCTGCGTTCTCCTGGCCCATGCCCAGCCGCGCCGCGCTCTGGTCCAGGCCAATGATGTGCGCTGCGTCGCCCGTATAGGCAGCCAGGTGTGTGGTCTTGCCGCCCGGCGCGGCACACAACTCCAATACCCGCTCGCCCGGCTCGGGTTCCAGCACATGCGCGGGCAGCATGCTCGCGGCATCCTGCACCATGAACAAGCCCTCCTGAAACAGCTTGCTGCGCACGGGGCTGGCCGCCTCGACCAGCGTCAGTTCTTCGGGCACCGGCGTGGCGGATACCGCGGCAAACCCGGCCTTCTCGAGGCGCGGTGCCAGGTCATCGGGCGTCGTGCGCAACGTGTTTACGCGGATAGCCACCGGCGCCGCGCGATTGCACGCCGCGCACAGGGCCGGTGCGTCTTCGCCGAATTGCTCGAGCCACTGCGTCACCAGCCAATCCGGCAGCGAATAGCGCACCGCCAGCCACTGGGGCAGGTCGGACTCGGCTGGCAGCGCCACGTCTTCCAGCCGCTTGGGCGCGCGGCGCAGCACGGCATTGGCCAGCTTCGCCAGGCCCGCATGCCCGCGCTTGCGCGCCAGGTCCACGCTCGTGTGCACCATGGCCGGATGCGTCACCTGGTCGCAGAAGAGGCTCTGGAACACGCCCAGCCGCAGCACCCATTGCATGGGCGGGGGCATCTCGCCCAGGGGCTGGCGCAGCAGGGGCTGCACCGCGTGGTCCAGCAGGCGCCAATGCCGCACGCTGCCATAGACCAGCTGGCTGAGGAAGCGGCGCCCGCGCGGGGACAGGTTCTCGCGGCGGCGAAGTGTGCGGTCCAGGGCGGCGTCGAGCTGCATGTGCCGCTCGCTCACCCGCAACAGGACATCCACCGCCGCATCGCGCACGGGGTCCACCGGCATCAGGGCAATTCCTCGAAACGCTCGCCCGGCTCGAGTTTGGCGCCGCGCAGAAAATCGCCCACCAGCATCGCCCGTTTCCCCGCCGGCTGCACCTCGAGCAGGCGCAGGCGCGTGGTGCCCGTGGCCACGTCGATACCGTCGTCGGTGGCCGCCTCTACCGTGCCGGGCGCCGCGCCGCTGGGCGTATCGGTCGCACGTGCGCGCAAGACGCGAAACTGCCCATCGCGAAACTGGCACTGCGCCACGGGCCAGGGTACTGCCGCCCGCACCAGGTTATGCAGGTGCACGGCCGGCTCGGCCCAACGCAGATAGCCGTCGGCCTTCTCCCACAGCCGGCAATAGGTGGCGGCCGCGTGGTCCTGCGGCGTCCACGTATCCTGCCCCTCGGCCATACGGGTCAAGCCTTCGGCGAGGCGCACGCCCCCCAACTCAGCAAGGTGCGCCGTCAATTCGAGCGCCGTCTCGTTCTCGCCTACCGGCACCCGCTCCTGCGACAGTATGTCGCCCGCGTCCATCTCCTCGGTCAGGCGCATAATCGTCACGCCCGTCTCGCCCACCCCATCGCGCACCGCGCTCTGAATGGGCGAGGGACCCCGGTATGCCGGCAGCAGGCTCGGGTGCATGTTGATGATACCGCGCGGAAGTGCCTCGAGAATGGGCCGCTTCAAGATGCGCCCATAGGCCGCCAGCGCACCCGCCTCCGCACCCGTCTCGCGCAGCCACTGCTCGAAGGCGCCGTCGTTCAACTTGCGCGGCTGCTGCACCGGCAAGCCGTGCGCCTCGGCCCACACTTTCACCGGGGGCGCGTGCAGCTTCTTGCCCCGGCCCTGCGGCCGGTCGGGCTGACACACCACCGCGACAACCTCGTGCGCGCCCGCCACCGCCGCCAGACAGGGCACCGCCAAGGCCGGCGTGCCGAAGAACACACAGCGCAACTCAGGTAACCCCGGGCAGGTCCAGCCCGCCCGTAATCTCCTGCATC
>CAYMLC010000181.1:0-3859 GCA_964390765.1 uncultured Nitrospirales bacterium | reverse complement strand
CGCGCCTTCACCATCTCCTGCGTCTTGCGTGTGGCTTCGTTCACCGCCGCCTGCACCAGCGTCTCCAGCACCTCGGGGTCGTCCGGGTCAATGGCTTCGGGCGCGATCTTCACGCGCACCACCTCCTGCTTGCCCGTCATCTCCACCGTCACCATGCCGCCACCCACCGTCGCCTCTACCCGCTCCTGACCCAGTTGCTCCTTCAACTCCTCCACCCGCTCCTTCAACTGCATCGCCTGCTTCAACATGTTGCCCATGTTGCCGAGGTTGCCAAGTCCCTTAAGCATGCGCGTCCTTTCTGCCGCCGGCCGCCGCGTGCGCCCTACAGCGCCGCCGCGCCTGCTTCCGCTACGGCGTGGTCATTCTCTACCGTGCTGCCCGATACGCCAATTGCGCCGACCACTTCGCCGGCGCTGTTCTTCAGGGGAACGCCGCCCGGGAACGTGATCAGTCCACCGTTCGAATGCTCGATGTTGTACAGCGAACCGCCCGGCTGGCTCAGTTCGCCAATCGCACCGGTCGGCATGTCGAAGAAGCGCGCCGTCTTTGCCTTCTTGATCGCGATGTCGATGCTGCCCAGCCACGCGCCGTCCATGCGAATGAACGCCTTCAGATTCGCGCCGGCGTCGACCAGCGCAATGTCCATCTTCGTGTCGAGTGCTTCGGCCTTCTTGCGCGCCGCTTCCACCACCCGCTGTGCTCCGTCGAGAAGTATGTCGCTCATGATATTTCCTGCCCCTGTGTTAATGGTCCACCCCGCCAGCGTGAGAGCCTAGAGCATGCAGCAGGCAGGCGGCAACTGGGGCGCCTGGGCGCAGCGCACCCGTAACACAGTCCCGGGGCAGCCCCAGTCAGGCGCTCAGGGTGCAGCTGCTCAGGCGCTGTGCTTGGGCCGCGCGATGCGGCCGTTCGGCAACTCGAACAGCGTGTCTACGCGCTCGCGCAGATCGCTGATCTGAAACGGCTTCTGCAGGAAATCGTCGAAGCCATAGTCGCCCAGCTCGCGCACCTCGTCATCGTCGATGAAGCCGCTGATGCCGAGGATGCGCGTGTTGCGCGTTTCCGCCCGGCCCTTCACGCGCTCGCACACCATGCGCCCGTCCATGTCCGACAGGTGAATGTCGAGGATGACCAGTTGCGGATTGTGCTCGACCACAATGGCGCCGGCATCGAAGCCGGTCGAGGCCGTCATCACGGTATAGGCTTCCTCGCGCGAGAGGATGCTCGGAATGATGTCGAGGTAGTAGGGGTCGTCGTCTACCACCAGCACGCGCCGTTCACCCTCTTCCAGGCGCTCGAGCGGGATGCCGTGGCTCAACATGAACTTGCGCAGGCTGTCGTACGGGATGCGCCGGTCGCCGCCCGGCCCCAGGCGATAGCCCTCGATTTGTCCCAGGTCAAACCAGCGCGAGACGGTATCGGCGCTCACGCCACAAATCGACGCCACCTCACCCGTAGTAAATACACGATTCTTCATGGGTCGCCACGTAATCCTCTACCGCTTGCCCCGGTCATCCGACGCCGCGCACAGTGGGCGGCAGCGCTCGGCGCGAATACGGTACCAGCAGCGTGCAAACCTGTCAAACCCCGCGCAGGGGCAAATTTTTCGAGATTAGGCCACCCGAATGAACCCGATAAACAGAACGCCCCGAGGCCGGGGCCCCGGGGCGCAAGGTGTGTAGATGCAGGGTGCGCCTTAGTTGAACGCGCCCACCAGATTGGCCAGCGTGCCGATCACCGGCTCGGTGCCTGCGGAAGGATCGTTTTCGGTGGCTTGATAACGGATGAACTCGACGTGCCCGTCGAGGAACAGCACGTTGCAGCCGCCCGGAATGTGGTTGAACAGGAACGTACCCTGGCCATTGCCGATCTGGTCGAGCATGATCCAGACCTCGCTCTGGGCCTGGGCCGAGGAAGCGGGGTCGTTGATGTTGGTAATCAGGAAGCGCTCGATGCCCTCGCGTAAACGGTAGACCTGCGCGTTGCCGCCATTGCCCAACTGGTCCACGCGGAAGGTGCCCAGATTGGTCGACACGGTCGAGGCGGCGTTGGGCAGGTTGCTCAAGTCCACATCGTTGTCCAGGGCGGCCTGAATGCGCAGCGGGTTGTCTTCAATGTCGATGACCGCCTGGGCCACGCCGGCCACGTCGCCGTATTCGCCAATCACCGCACCATCGAGCGCCGCGGCCACCTGCACCGGAATCGTCAGGTTGTTCACATCCACATCATCACCCAGTGCCGCCAACAGCGTCTCCGAGAGGAACGGCCCCGGCCCGTCGATGAACGGCTTCAGGTTGTCGAAGACCCAGCCAAAGTAGGCATAGCTCGCATCGATGATGGCCGGGTCCGTCGCCAGGTTCTCATCATTCGGGTCGCTCGAATCAACCAACAACTCCTCCAGTTCTTCCGCACGATTCGAGTCCGACGGGCACGAAGCGATGGCCGGGTCGGTCAGGTACTCCGGATAAATCGCCGCGACATAGGGACCGGCCGCCGTGGCCTCTTCCGGCACGCCCCCCTCGTTCAGGTTCAGGTCGACGAGTTGTAGTGGGGGATAGCGCTCGCCCCGCGACTCGTTCGAGTACATCTTGAAGACGAGACCCCACTGCTTGAGGTTGTTCTGGCAGCTTGCGCGCCGCGCCGCTTCGCGCGCCCGCGCCAGTGCCGGGAGCAGAATCGCCGCGAGAATGCCGATGATGGCAATCACGACGAGCAGCTCGATAAGTGTAAACCCTTTCTTGCGCATGCCTTTTGCCTCCCTCGAGAAGAGATAAATGCCCAGTGCGCACACCCGTGCGCGCCCAACGTCTGAAACTAGCAATTGTGCGACTTGCTGTCAACCGCCGCGTACCTGGACCACGACTGGGCTGCCAACAAAAACGCCCCGAGGCCGAAGCCCCGGGGCGCGACGCAGATTCTAGAGTGTCTACTTAGCTGAGAGCGCCAACAAGGTTGGCGACCGTGCCGATGATGGGCTCGGTGCCCGCGGCCGGGTCGGCTTCGGTCGACGTGTAGCGAATGAACTCTACGTGCCCGTCGAGGAAGAGCACGTTGCAACCGCCCGGAATGTGGTTAAAGATTTCGACGCCGCCCTGGTTGCCCAGGGTATCGAACATAATCGCCACTTCACTCTGGCCCTGGGCCGAGGCAGCCGGGTCGTTGATGTTCGTGATCAAGAAACGCTCGATACCCTCGCGCAGGCGGTAAATCGTGCTGTTGCCACCGTTGCCCAGTGCAGCGAACGGGATGCTGCCCGCGTTAACCGTGTTGATGGTGCCTGTAAGACCACCCAGGTCAGCATCGTTGTCAATTACGCCAAGAATACCAGCCGGATCATTTGCAATAATGCTGATAGCCTCTGCTTGGCCGACGGTCTCGATCACGCCGTCGAGCGCTGCACCAATCTGTGCTGGTATGGGGGCGCCCGTCAGGTCGACTTCCGGATCGAGTGCACTAATCACAGCCGTCGCCAAGAAGACATTGGCGTCGTTCGAGTAGGGCTTCAGGTTATCCAAAACCCAACCGAGGTACGCATAGCTGGCGTCGATCAGGCCGGGGTCGCGCGCAAGACCGTTGTCCTCCAAGTCTTCACGATGTTCTGCGGCTTCGCTGTCCGACGGGCACACCGCGATGCTGGGGTCGGTCAGATACTCGGGGTAGATCGTGCTGACTTGCGGCCCTGCTGCAAGGTCATCTTCCGGAATGCCGCTCTCTCCAACGCCGTCGTTAAAGTCGACGGTCTGCAAAGGCGGGAAGCGCTCGCCCCTGCTCTCATTCGAGTACATTTTGAAGACCAGACCCCATTGCTTGAGGTTGTTCTGGCAGCTTGCGCGCCGCGCCGCTTCGCGCGCCCGCGCCA
>CAYMLC010000180.1:0-7242 GCA_964390765.1 uncultured Nitrospirales bacterium | reverse complement strand
ATCCGCCACCGCCACCGAGGCCGCCGCCGCCCACCACGCCGAACGGGTTGCGCAGCACCAGCTTGAACAGCGAACTGGTGCCCGCATTGCGCAGTTCGTAGAAGCGGGTCTCAATCTCTTCGAAGGTTTCTTCGCGGATGATCTGCGGCGAAGTGATCCACAGGAATCCGGGCTGCACCTTGTATTCAAGACCAATCGGGCGCAGCAGTGCGCGCAGCGCCTGACTGAGCGGCACATCCTTCAGATTGATGTACGAGATGATGCCGTCGGTCACGCGCTGGTAATTGCCAAAGACCTGGCCCAACTGGCCGCCCTGATTCTGCTGCTGCTGACCTTGCTGACCAAACTGCTGGCCGCCTGGCTGGCCAAACTGCTGGGCGCCCGGCTGGCCGAACTGGCCGGGCTGGCCACCCTGCGGCGGGAAGGGGCTTCCGCCCGGGCCGGGCGCCTGCACGGGTGCGGGTGCCTGTTGCGGGGCGACGACGCGGTTGTCGATCACGATATTGACGTCGTAGGTATCGGCGATGAAGGTCGTGATTTCTGAAATGTGGATTTGCTCGAACTCGATGCTGACCGGCGATTCGAGAATCTTCTCGATGTCGGACTGTTGGCGCTCTTCCTCGATCTGCTCCTCAATCGTGGGCACATCGATGCGCGGACCCTTGATGCCGTCGGGACCGGCACCTTCCGGCAACTGCTTGATCCGCTCGATGTAGACGCGCGTCTCCGAGCGGTCTTCCTGTACTTCGCGCTCGGCTTCTTCGATTTCCTGTTCGTTGACCGCCAGCGTCGCCTGATGCAGGCCCTGCGTGGCTTCCTGGTTATCCGGGTCCAGCAGCAGCGCACGGTTGTAGTATTCGACTGCGCCGCGCGGAATGCCCGCTTCCAGGTAGCGCCGGGCAATGTCGTTGTTCTCGCGCACCAGCCGGCGAATCTCTTCTTCCGTCGAACGCAGTGTGCCCACTTCCGAAGCCACGCCCACGTTCTCGGGATCCACCGTCTCGAAGTCGGGGATGTCCGTTATGTCCGCACCGCCTACGGTAGCCTGCAGCTTGGCCTGGGCCTTATCGCGAAAGCGCCGCGCCTCTTCGTAGTCGGGGTCCAGGGCCAGCGCACGGCTAAACTCCTGCAAAGCCTCACGATAGAGCTCGCGATTGAACAGGTCGACGCCACGGCGGAAGGCCGCCTCGGCGTTCGAAATGCCCGGCGAGTCCGCGGGTGCGGCCTCGGCTTCCACGACCTCGGGCACCTCTACAGCGACGCCCGTGTCTTCCACCATCGCATCCTGTCCCCAAACAGGCGGCGCGGCGGTGGCGCATGCCATTAGACACACGCCGAGTGCCAGAATCTTGTGTTTCGGACTCATACCGGTCTCTTCCTCCCGCTTCCGTCGCAACTATAGCGCAACACGTTGCGGCAATCTACCGTTCCAATACGGCAGACCAATTACGGCAGTTCTAGTACGAATGTCTTTTGATATTCGTCGGACAACACGGCGACGGTGCCCGCGTCCGGGTCGATATCCAGCAATTCGAACTCTTCGAACTTTTCCCCAGGATCGTACCAGCGCGTCGTCGTAGGTGTACGAATCTGCGCCCGCACGTTGTCGCCCAATTCCTGAATGCGCACCAGCGCCAGGCCCAAATCCGCCGCGGTCACCTCGCCCGAACCCGCTGCGCTGCCCTCGCCGAAGTACCACCACGGATGCTCGTTCACCAGTGCGCGGTAGGTTTCGGGCAGACGACGCGCCGGGCGCGGTGGCGGTTGCCCCGGCAACAACTCGGCGCGCTGTGCCTCGGGCACATTGTCCACGTCGCGGGGCAAGGTCACCTGCACTTGGTCGGGTGGCTCGGGCGGCACCACGACCAGGTAAATGCGATAGCCCAGCACGCACACCGCGATGACGATGACGATGCGTTCCTTGTTCAGCCACAGCCAGTTGCCAGCCTTTATGAGGCGATCTACCGGGCTCATCGTCGTGCGCCCCCCCTCATGGCATGTACAGTACGTTGCGGCGGAACCACGTCCACCACTGGCTAATCGCGCTGGGTTCCTGCGCGGCGGCGGTCCGGCGGGCGGGCGCACCCTGCTGCTGCAGCGCCGCCATGCTCAACCCTGCGGCACCACCGGTGCGCTCTTCGTCCGGGCGGGGGACATAGCTGGCCTGCGTCAGCAGCATTTCGACATTGAGTACCGGCGGTCCGCCGCGCTGGGCGATGAACGGCTGGCTGATGCGCATGCCGTCGACGTGAAACCAGCGGTCGGCCTCGCGCAATTCATTGAGCATATCGACCAGATTGTCAAGTGTGGTGCGCAGCTTGACACCCACCGTGCGCGTAAACAGTAACCGGCCAAGAACCTGTGGGCGCTGGTCTTCGCCAACGGATAATTCCTGGACCTGAAAGACGCCATTGTCCACCAGGAACTGGTAGAGCGAAATGCCGAAGCTCAGCTCGCGCATCCAGGTGCTCACGTTCTCCGAGTTCACCGACTGGCCACGCAGTTCATCAAAGGTGGGTACGCCCAACTGTTCGCGAAACAGACCTTCGTAGACGATCTGCCGGACATTGGCATTTTCGGGAAAGAGGAAGTTGGGGTTGGTCTCGAAGACTTCCGTAGCAAAGTCCAGTACCATCTGGTCCGTGGTTTCCTCGTACCAGAAGCGCAGCAATTCTTCGGGGGGCTGCTCGATTTCGATCCACTCCGAAGCGTCGAAATAGGCTCCACGCTCATCGAGCGCCTGTTCCCAGGCGGGCGTGGCTTCGCGAATCCTGTTGAGCAGCGAGTCGGGTGTTACCCCGCCGAAAGAGGATTCCAGCCGTTCGAAGCTCGAACGGTAGGCTTCCAGTTGTTGCGCATTTTCGGCATAGAGGGCGAAGCGTTCTTCGAGCGCGAAGACCCACACGGCGTAGGTACCGCCCACGATGCCCGCCACCATGCAGAAGACGATGATCTGTCCGCGCGTTACCTTCATGCGCCACCTCCCGCGCCCGCGGCGGCCGCTACCTGGCCGGCTGGCGCCGCGCCGTCTGCCGGCGGCGGCTGATTGGAAGGAGTCAGGCTGCGGTTGAAGCGCACGGTAATCACAAAGGAATACACGAACTGCAACGGGTCACCGCCGATATACTCGGCGTCGTCGGGTCGCTGCGTGACATCCAGCAGAACGCGCAGCGGCAACTCTTCCGTGTCCTTATCATCGTAAAAGACATTGGTAATGGTCAGATACTCATCGCCCACCCGGCGGTCTTGCACGCTTTCAAGCCGGCCGATGTAGTCAAGAATGCGTTGCGGGGTCTCGGCGAAACCTTCGATACGAACGGCATTGCCAACGAAAAAGCCACCCTGGCCGCCGGTAATCTGGAGCTTCGAGCCGGTCGAAATATCGGGCAGTTCGGTAACATTTCCGTTCTGCTCGTTGATGGAAATGGTTTCCCAGATATACCACCACAGGCCACTGGGGCGCTCTTCGTTCAGAATGTCCATCTCTTCCAGCCAGAAGCGTGCGTTGCGCCGCACCGAATCGAGCGTTTCGATGTCGCTCTTCAAGCTCTCGACCCGGCCGCGGGCCTGGGCCAGTTCAGAGATGCTGGCGGATTGGCGCGTCGGGTCCTGCACGAGGGTGGGGTCGTAGTTACTGATTGCGCGCTGGAGCACTTCGATCTGTTGCAGAACGTTTTCGTTCTCCTGCTCTTTGAGCGGCACGATGGATGCCATGATCATGAGAATCAGCACCGCCAGCATGGAGTAGGCGGCATACTGTTCGCGCCGGCGCGCCTCTTCGAGTATGCGCGGTGGTGTCAGGCTGATGGCGATGGGCACCGGGGTGAGGTCGCGCAAGGCCAGCCCCAGCACCACGGTGCTTTGCTCGGGATTTTCGTTGGCCTCTTGTGCGGCGGGCGTTACCGCCAGGCCGGCCAGGGGCTGCGCGATGCGCACCTGTACCCCCAGTGCGCGCTGCATGTAGGGCACGATGTTGCGCAGGCTGGCACCGCCGCCGCACAGCACGACGCGGTTGACCGCACCGCCGCCGGGCAGCGAACGGAAATAGGCGAACGAACGCATGATCTCGCCCGTCAGCCGCTGCAGTACGCGGCCGACCACCTCGCCGGATTTGCCGTCGCGCTTCGGGTCGCCGGTCGGGGCCGAGCCGCGCTGGCGCTTGGCCTTCTCCGCATCCGACCAGTTCATGCCGAATTCGGACGCGATGGTCTTGGTGACGTCGTTGCCGCCGATATTCAGCGGGCGCGTAAACCGGAACATGCCGCCGCGCTCGATCACGATGTCGGTAGTCGCGGCGCCGATGTCGATCAGCGCTACGCACTCGCCCTCTTCGCCGAATTCGCCGGTGTGCTTGAGCCAGTTGTAGGACGCCAGCGGGCAGACGTCCACCACGTCGATATTGAGTTTCGCCTCGCGCAGGACTTCGAGCTGCTTCTCGACCACGTCGACCTTGATGGCCGCCATCATCACTTCGAAACCGCCGGTCTCGTTGCGCGCGAGGATCTGATAATCCATCGCGATCTGGTCCAGCGAAAACGGAATCTGCTGCTGAATTTCGTAACGGACGATCTGCGTGACTTTGTACTCGGGCACCGGCGGCAGCGGGCGCGTGCGCGTGAAGACCGATTGGCCGGGTACGGCGAAGTAGACCTTGCGGCCACGGCGGACCTTGGCCTTCTTCATCAGCTCTTTGACGCCCGTAACCCGCGCGGCGAGGCGGTCTTCCTCGCTCATTGACGGGTCAATACCGAACTCGTGCTGGTGATACTTGGTGAGCTGGAGTCCGTTGCGGGTCTGGCTTATTTCACACAGGCGTGCCGCACTGGACCCCAGGTCCAGGTAAAGCCGCTTGCGGAAGCGCTGTTGTAGCGAATTCGACATGTACCATTTCGCTGGTTGGCAGGTGTCCCTGCCCTGGCATCTTGGCCTGCGTTGTGCGGCCACGATCTGCGCAAGCTAAGAAAATGCCCAAAACGGACCATTTCTTAACCCATTGCTGGCATTGTAATAAAGGCCGTAGTCCCTGTCAAGACTTAATGACTTTTGCAAAGAGTTTTCTGAACCGTGCCTGGCCCGCTATTCCACCGCGTCCTGCGCGCAGCGGAACCCATAATCTGCACGGCTGCTGTCCATCCGGTCAAAGTGGCGGCGCGCGGCCCGCGCTTCGTAGCGCGAGGTGGTGAACGACCCTCCGCGCAGGACGCGGTACACCTGCCCGTAGTCCTTGGTCACGTCGGTGTTGCCCGGATACGCCTCGTACCAGTCTTGCACCCATTCGTGGACGTTGCCGGCCATGTCCAGCACGCCATAGGGCGATGCGCCCAGGCGATAGCTGCCCACGCGTTTGGGCACGTTGTCTTCGTTCTCGAGCGTGTTGGCCTTTTCCTGGTCCCAGGTATCGCCCCAGGGGAACACGCGGCCGTCGGTGCCGCGCGCGGCCTTCTCCCATTCTGCTTCGGTGGGCAGCCGCTTGCCGACGCGCTCGGCATATTCCGCCGCTTGCATGTACGAGACGCCCGTAACGGGCATGCGCTCCTGGCCCGGCTGGTACTGGTGGTCGGGAAAGACCTGGGCGAAGGCTTCGTTGGTCACCTCATAGCGGTCGATGTAGAAGGCCGCCAGACGGATGGTGCGGGCGGGGCGTTCGTCGGGTGCGCCATCATCCTGGCCCATGATGAATTCACCTTCGGGCACCAGCATCATGCCGACGGGCACGTCGCCGGGCTCGAGTTCGATAATGAGTTCGCGTTCCTCGGCCGGCGCGAGTTCGATGGTCTCTTCGCTCAGCATGTATCCCCTGGTCTGGGCACCGATAACGTGAATCCCCGGGCTCATCACCGTGCGCACCGGGCTGCGTTCGGCTTCGGGCTGGTCGTTGATCCATACGCGGGCGCGGCTGGGCCGCGTAATGACGGTCAGTTGCGCCTGCTTCGGCGTAAGGTTGTGCCGGAACGGGTAGTGGAAATCCTCTTCTACGACAAAGGTCTTTTCCGCTATCTCGTGCTTGTCGAGTTCGAGGGTGTACGTGTGTTCGCCGAGGGCGAGGGGATAGCGATTGAGCGGGGTCTGGCCAATCACCTCGCCATCGATGACCACTTCCGCGCCGGGTGGCGTACTGTCGAGCGAGAGAAGGCCCACGCGCGGGCGCATCTCGATTTCGAGTTCGGCGACGCGCCCCTCCTGCAGCAGTATCGAGCTGCCTTCGTCCTTGAAGCCTTCCTTGCGCGCCAGTACATAGACATTGCCGGGGGGCTGGCCTTGGATGGTGAGCGGGGTCGTGCCCCGCACTTCGCCTCCAATGGTCACCTCGACACCGTCGACCGGGGTGCTGGTCAGCACAAGGGTGGTCTCCGGCTCGCTGGTGCCGCCGGTACACCCGGCGGCCGCCAAGCCGATACACACTGCCAAGGCCAGTGGCCGCACTGACCGCCAGCGAAGCACACGGGCAATGCCCATGCTGCGCCATCCCTCCATCGAGCGGTGGGTATGCCTTGTCCCGAGTGAACCGGCCCGGCTGGTGCATAAGGATTGCACCGCTGCTCTACCGCTCGTGCCTCACACGCTTACGTATCTGAATGTAAACCAACTACTGGAAATGTAGCAAACCGCGAATCAAGCGCTGCTGTGCTATTGCGCGGATTAGACGGCGTTCTGCTAGATTTCGGCTGCTCAGCGTGTGCCCCGGCAACGGTGGGATTGCGCACATGAGGGAGGATTCACCATGAGCGAGGCTTTACCATGAGCGAGGATTCGCCACGGCCGGCCGGGGGCGAGTCGCTGGCCGACGCGGTCGGCCGCGCGCGGCAGGCGGTCGATACCGAGCGTCAGCGCCAGCTTGCAGATACGCAGGCGCAGGAAGCGCAGGCCCGGCGCCGGATGCGTCTCATCCAGGGGGCAACGGTACTGTTGGTGTTGTTGAGTATCGGTGCGTGGGTGTACGCGGGCGGCTTTGTGGTGGCGACCTATGTCGACCCCGGCGGCGTGGCGATTGCCGTGCCGGATGAAGCGGCGGCCCGGGCGGCGCTGGCCGAGGTCGTTGAGGCGCAACGGCGTTTTCGTGCGGGCGGCTATCGGGGCGGCCTGTATGGCACGCTGGCGTAACTCGCGGATCCCGCGGGCGATGGGTCGGTGCCGCCGCTCGTCTCGGAGGCGCTGGCGGCGGGCAGCGCGCATGGCTATCTCTTCAATGTCACCACGGACCCCGGTGCGTTTGACGAGCGCCCCCGCTTTCACGCGGTCGCC
>CAYMLC010000179.1:0-7270 GCA_964390765.1 uncultured Nitrospirales bacterium | reverse complement strand
CAATACGCGGCACGGGCGGCTATGGCGGTGCCGCGGGCGGCGCCCTCGCGGGCCTGGGATGGGCGATGCTGTGGTATGGCTTCTCGCGGCTGGGCGGTGCGCCCCGCCACCGTGCGCTGGGCACGGGCTATCTCGTCGCGGCGATTACGCTTGGCATCGCCATCGGCGGCCTCACGGGCTACGGCGTCTATATCAGCTGGCTGCGTGGCCAGTTTCACCTCGCGCACGGCGAAGCGGGTATGCCCGTCTTGCCGCTCAATCCGCTCATCGGCTACGGCATGCTCTTTATCTGCGGGTTGCACTGGGGTGGGGTGCCGGGCGCGTTCATCGCCTGGTGTGCGCCCACACGCCCGGTCAATGCCGGCACCTGGTTCGCGCGGATTGCCGCGGGGGTCGGCGGCGCATTGCTGGCGCTCGCGCTGGTGCGCGGTTTCCCCGCCTGGTTCCTGCCGTACTTCAGCGAGGGCTACTACGCCAACGACGCCTACCCCACCGCGCAACGCGCCCAGGGCTCGATCGAGACCATCGCGCCACACGTGGGCGCCTTTGCCGGCTTTCTGCTCTACGAGGCCGTGCGCCGCGACGGACGCGCCGTGGCGATTATGCTCATCGTGGCGCTGGGCTTCGCGATACCCTTCACGGTCGGCGGCTACTGGCAGACGGCGCCCATCGAAGGCGCACGCCTGCCGTGGTGGAAGTTCTGGGAGATGACCATCGGCCTTGGTGGCGGGCTGACCTTTGGCCTGCTCTTCTGGCTGTTCAATCGTCCGCGCGCCGCAGTGCAGGCGCCGCCGCCCGGCTGGCGCGAGCGGCACCTGGCCGCCGGCCTGGTCGCGTGGCTGGCCGCCGGCTTCAGTCTCAGCAATGCCATCGACGGCTTTACGAACCACTTCCAGCTGGAGCTGCCAACCGGCCTGCGCGCAGGCGTGACCGCCGCCTTCATGCTGGCCCTGCTCGTCTTCGCCATCGCATGGTGGCGCCTGCGCGAACGCGACCCGGAAACCGTATTGCCGCAGGGGAGCCCGGCCGCCCTGCTCGCACTCATCATCCTGTGCGGCTACGTGGTCAGCATCCACCTCAACTGGTCGGGTGAACACCGGGTGCTGCCGCCGATGTATACGGTCTACCTGATCGTATGCGCAGCCTTATTTGCCGCTGTGTGGCGGCGCGCGCAGCAGAGAGCGGACTAGCGCCGTCCCACGCGCTCCACGCGCCGCTGAATCTCGCGCCAGGTGGCTGCCAGTTCCGTCTCGTGTGCCGCAATCTTCCGGCCGCCAAGTTCAGGATGAAGCATGTGAAAGATGAAATCGACGATGGTGGGGCCATTGCGGATGGCCAACCATTCGCGCGCGAGGGCCTTTTCGTGGGCCCTTATCTTTCGGCCACGCAACTGTGGGTGCTTCGCATGAAAGACGATGTCGGCGATAGCGTCGAGCAGCAGGGTGTGATGCGGGGCGCTCAAGTCGTTGGTCGTGAGGAAATCGCTCAATAGCAGGGCAAACGCCTCGGCTCCCGTCGGTTCTTCGTGTGGGGACGAGGCCGGCGCCGGTGCTTCGTCCAGCATGCGGGCTTGCCGCCACCCATTGTAGATGGCGGCGAGACGCGCCGATTTCGGCGGGTGGCTGTCCGACCCACTCTCGCTGGCGATGGTACGCAGCGCAGCCTGGGCCTGTTCAGCGGTGGCCCCCATACGCGCCAGAATAAAGCCCGAGAATTGGTCTGCCTCGAGCTCTTTCTCGTGCGCTTCCCCTTCACTGTACAGGGTGTGACCCTGCAGATGATGGCCCAGTTCATGGGCCAGGATACTAATGGCGGCCCAGTCGGTACCTGTGGTCCCGCGCACCCGGTCCATGAACTGCTGATTGTACAGAATGTAGCGTTCATCACCGACCATCGCCGCCGCGGCATTGTCCACGTCGGCGGCGACGAGCACGAAATTGGGTTCTAGACCCACGTGGCGAAGCAACTGCATAACGGCAGCAAGCGCTTCATCGTCTGCGGGAAACACGTAGATGCGCTGCGGCGCAGTCTCCGTTGGGTGGTAGCCACAGAACCCGTCGATATGGAGCGCCTCCTGGGCAGGCGCCGCCAAGGCGGCCACAAGGAGCGTGGCGAGCAATGCCGTGGGTGTCGTGTCGTGAGCGAGTTGCTGCATGGTGTTGCCCCCATTCGTGCGCAGTGCTGCTAGATTAGCCAGTATAGCACAGTCCGTGGCTGTGTGGCGGCGCGCGCAGCAGAGAGCGGGCTCGCGTTTTCAATAAAACCTTGACGCATTGACCCGCACGCGGCATGATGCAGCCAGTGCTGAGGGGCACGCTTGTAACCGCGGTGCCGGGCCGCGCCACTGATTTCTTGCGTAGCAGGCGGCCCGTGCCGCCGCCGCGCCCAACACCCCATGCGCCACGCTTGGCCACCCGGGGGGAATACGACGAGCCGCATTTCATGAGTCGATTACCCACCTGGTTGCGAACCGCCGTGGTGCCGGTGCTGGTTGTGCTGGTTCTGGTGGTAGGGGGAATGGCCTTGTATGCCGCCTTGGCTGCCCTGCGCCCGCCGGTGCCCACAGAAGCGGAGGAAGTGCGGCGCCTGCAGGTCGAGGCGGTTCCGGTGCAGCCGGAAGACGCGCCCGTCTACATCACCGGCTATGGCGAAGTGCAGGCCATCGACACCGTGCCGCTGATGCCGCAGGTGGCGGGTGAAGTCGTGGCGGTACACCCCAATCTCGAAGTCGGCGCGCTCATCCCGGCAGGCGACGTGCTGGTGCGCATCGACGAGGCGGACTACGCGCTGGCCCTCGAGCAGGCCCGGGCGCAGGTGAGGCAACTCGAACAGCAATTGCGCCGTCTGCGCAGCCAGTATGCGGCCGACCGTGAGCGGCTGGAAACGGTGCGCCGCTCGCGCGACATCGCCAAGCGTGAATACGAAACCGACCAGGAGTTGCTGGAAGAAAAGGACATCGGCACGCAGACGCAGGTGAACCTGTCGGAGTTGAACTATAACGAAGCACAGGTCGCATACGAGCAGTTGGAGCAGGCGGTGTCGTTGTACCCCGTGCAGATCGCTGAGGCAGAAGCCGGTCTCGAGGCCGCGCAGGCATCGGTAGAGCGCGCCGAGTTGAACCTCGACCGCACGGTGATGCGCGCACCCTTTGATGCGCGCTTGAAGGCGCTGCAGGTCGAAGTCGGGCAGTACGTGGCGCCCGTCGCGATGGCGGTGACGCTGGCCAACGACCGCATGCTCCAGGTGACGGTGCCCATCGACAGCCGCGATGCGGCCACCTGGTTGCCGTACGCCGGCGAGGCACGGGTCGATAAGCAGGCGTGGTTTCGCCCGGTCGAGCGCGTGACCTGCACCATTGCCTGGACAGAGAGGCCCGAGGCGCACCGTTGGCAGGGTACGCTGAACCGGGTCGAGATGTTTAACCCCGCGACACGCACGGTCATGGTGGCCATTCGCGTGACGGCGGAACAGGCCACCGCACCCGCGGCGGGACTGCCCCTGGTCGAGGGCATGTTCTGCTCGGCCACGATACCCGGCCGACAGATGCGGGGTGTCTATCGCCTGCCGCGCGATGCAGTCAGTTTCGAGGGTGATGTCTTCATTGCGGTGGACCGTGTCGAACAGGACACGCCGGTCTTGCAGCGGCGGCGTGTCGAGCTGGTGCGCTCGCAGGGTGACTTTACCTTTGTGCGCGGGCTGGAGCCGGGCACGCCGGTCATCTTGACCCCACTGCGCAGCCCGCTGCCGAACACGCCGCTCGATGTGACGCTGCGCGAACCCCTGGCGCAGGTGGCTGCCGGAGGAGGCGCGGTGCGATGAGGGCCATCTTCACGGCCTTCGCCAAGAACACCGTGTTCGCAAACATTCTGCTGCTGCTCATCTTTATGGGTGGCTATTTCGGCGCCACGCGCATGGTGCGCGAGACCTTCCCCGAGACCCGGCTGGATACGATCCAGGTTGTGGTGGCCTGGCCCGGCGCCGACCCCGAAGATGTGGAAGAAGGGATCAGCCGCAAGATCGAGGAAGCGGTCGACAGCCTGGACGGTGTAAAGCAGTACACCACGGTAAGCGATGAGAACGCCGCGACCGCGATTATCGAAGTACACGAAGACGCCGATGTTGATGATGTGTACGACCGGGTCAATAACGCCGTCAACGCGATTCAGACCTTTCCCGAAGACGCCGAACGCCCCGTCATCGAGAAGGTGGTCGTACGCCTTCACGTCGCGTTTCTGGCGCTGTCGGGCGATGACCTGTCCGAGCGCGAGTTAAAGGAATGGGCGGAACGCACGAAGGAGGCCTTGCAGGCGCTGCCCGAGATCTCACGCGTGGAACTGGTGGGCGCCCGCGACTATGAAATCAGCATCGAGGTATCCGAGGCGCGTCTGCGTGAGTACGGTCTTACGTTCGACCAGGTGACGGCGGCGGTCCGGGCCAACAGCCTGAACGCGCCGGGCGGCACCCTGCGCACCGACGATGAACAGATTCGCCTGCGCACGATTGGCCGGAACTATACCGCTGAACAGTTCGCTCAGATAGTGGTCTTCGCGCATCCCAATGGCGATGTGATCACACTCGACCGCATCGCCGATGTGCGCGATACCTTCAGTGATGACCCCATTTATTCGAGGCTCAACGGTGAAACCGCGGTCTCGTTGATGGTGACAAAAACCAGCGACCAGGATGCCCTGCGTATTAAGGGGGCCATCGTCGAGTGGCTGGACCAGGCGCGGGCGCAGTTGCCCAAAGGGCTCGAGATGACCCTCTGGGGCGATGCGTCGGCGGTGTTGCAGGCGCGCATCTCGCTGCTTGTGCGCAACGGAATCGCCGGCCTGATTCTTGTCTTCATCATCCTCTGGCTGTTTCTCGATCTGCGTCTGGCGGTTTGGGCGTCGATGGGAATGCCCATCTGCATCGCGGGTGCGCTGTTCGTCATCTACGCGCTCGGCTACAGCATCAACATGATCTCGCTGTTCGCGATGATCACCGTGCTCGGGATCATCGTCGACGACGCAATTGTCGTTGGCGAGGCGATCTACGTGGCGCGCAAGAACGGCGCGCCCCCCCTGCGCGCGGCGGTCGACGGCACCATGGAAGTAGGTATGCCGGTTATCGCGGCGGTCATCACCACCATTGTGGCGTTCATGCCCATGCTCTATACCGGCGGACTGCTGGGCAAGATGATCGTGGTCCTGCCCGTGGTGGTTATCGCCGCACTCCTGATCTCGCTGGTCGAATGCCTGGCCATGCTCCCCGCGCACCTCAGCCATCTGCCCGACCCGAAACGCGAGCGCGCCCCCAAGACGACCTGGAGCAAGGCGACCAACCTGCACAAACGCACGAACGAGGGGCTCGAGTGGTTCGCGGAACATGCCTATGGCCCCTTCCTGCGCTGGGCCCTGCGCTGGCGCTGGGCAAGTATTGCGCTGGCGTTCTTCTTCGCCATGGCATCCTGGGGACTGGTGCAGGGCGGCTTTGTCGACTTCATCTTTTTCCCGAAGCTTGACGGTGACCGCATCATTGGCGATGTCACCTTTCCCGAGGGCACGCCGCTGCACGTGGTCGAAGCAGCTGTCGAGAAGATCGGGCAGGGCTTCATGCGTGTGGCACAAAGCGAAGAGACGGCATCGGGCGACCCGCTGGTGGAGAACGTCTACACGCTGGCTGGCGCCGCGATTAACTCGCGCGGCTTTATTCGCGAAGCACCCAATGTCGGCTCGGTGAATGTCGAGCTGCTGGGCTCAAGCGAGCGCGGCCTGCGTTCGCAGTATCTGTTGTCACGCTGGCAGGAAGAGACCGGCGATATTGCCGGTGCGGAGTCGGTCTCGTTCAGCGGGCAGGAAGCCGGGCTGCCGGGGGCCGCGATAGAAATCTGGCTGATGGGCAACGACCTGGATGCCGTGCAGGCGGCCACCGACGAGTTGAAGGCCAAGCTCAATTCGTACGCCGGCATCTATCAGGCCGTCGATGACTTTCGCCCCGGCAAGCAGGAGATCAAGCTGCGCCTGAAGCAGGAGGCCCGTGCACTGGGCCTGACGCTGGCCGACCTCGCCCAACAGATACAGGCCGGCTATTTCGGGCAAGAGGCGCTGCGCGTACAGCGCGGGCGTGAAGACATTCGTGTACAGGTGCGCTATACCGAGGCCGAACGCGGCAGCCTCGCCGATTTCGAGCGCATCCGTATCCGTGCGCCCGGCGGTATCGAGGTGCCCCTGCAGAGCGTCGCCGAGCTGAGCATGGGCCCGGGCAGCTCGGCCATACGCCGCACCGATGGCATGCGCCGCATCAGTGTCGAGGCGGACGTCGACCATAACGTTTCAAAGGCGGATCGGATCACGGGCGAGTTGAAGGCGGGCTGGCTGGACGCGCTGGTCGAGCGCCACCCCGGCGTGCGCTACAGCCTGCAGGGCGATGAGAAGAACGAAGCCGAGACCTTTGGCAGTCTGTATGTGTACGGCCCACTGGCAATTCTGGCGATATACATCATCATCGCTACGCTCTTCCGCTCCTACATCCAGCCAGCCATTATTCTGTTTACCGTGCCGCTCGGCGTGATCGGCGCCACTTTCGGGCATGTCGTGCTGGGGTATGACATCACCAGCCTGAGTGTGTTCGGCGTGGTCGCATTATCCGGCGTCGTGGTCAACGACGCCATCGTGCTTATCGAGCGTATCAATGCCTATCTCGAGGAGGGCGGCGACTTTGTGGATTCGGTCGTACGCGGGGGTATCCGCCGCTTCCGTGCTATCTTTCTGACCACCATCAGCACCGTGGGCGGCCTCACACCCCTGATTCTCGAGACCGATTTCCAGGCGCGCATCATGATTCCGATGGCCATCAGCATTGCGGCGGGCGAGCTGTTCGCCACCTTGCTGACCCTGGTCTATATCCCCTGCTTGTACTACATGCTGAACGACGTGCGCTGCGCGCTCTACTGGTTGCGGCGCGGTGAATGGCCCGATGACCGCGCAGCCCTGGAACCAGCGCGCGGCCGCAAGCGCGAAGAGGAAGCACAACTGGGCACGCACCCGATACCCGCGCCGCAACCGCAGGCGCGCGCGGAGCACCGCTGATGCGCTGGGTGTGTCTGTGGCTGGTGCTGAGCGGCGTGGCGGGGGCGCAGACCGGCGCGCCCGAGTTGCCAGCGCAGCTCGACCTTGCGACAGCGCAGCGCATCGCGCTCACCCACAGCCCCTCACTGGGTGCGGTGGCCGAGCAGGTGGCGCAGGCACAGGCCCAGGTACGGAGGGCGCGCTCCGCCTACTTTCCC